>JAABRW010000225.1 GCA_011390695.1 Desulfotignum sp. | reverse complement strand
GCGGTCCAGGCATCAAAATTGCGGCGTTCCTCCATAAGCGGAGCATACAGTTCTGATCTGAAATATTGAAATGTGTGGCGGTTGGTGAGATATTCCCCGCCGGGTCCCACTTGGTCGATCACATCCAGGGCCAGTTTTTCCGGGATGATATCCTCTCCTTTTTTGATGCGGCGGCACATGCCCGTCATTTCCGCATCGATCATGAATTTTTCATAGGAAGCGGTCATATACCCCTCCAGAATGCCGGCGGCATGCAAAACAAAATTGATCCCGCTCAAACAGGCCATCTGCAGGCTCATCATGGATTCAAACCCGGCCTGGGAATCCACCATTTTGGCATCGGTCAGGGCCCCGCCGCCCCGGGAAGGCAGGTTGTAGAACCGCCCCATCTGGGCGGTGGCGGCCGTGTTCACCGCCATTTCAGGGGCACCGATGCTCAGGGTGCCGTAATGCATGGCAGCGGCAGAAGATGAACCGGCAAAGATCACCGGGGTCCCTTCTCTCACCAGCTGTGCCAGGCAGATGCCGGCCAGCACCTCTGCATTCTGGACCACCAGGGTGCCTTCCATGGTCACCGGGGTGGTGGCACCGGCAATGGACAGAGAAGAGATCAGCTGGGGCATGCCGGCTGCAGCATAGGCCATGATGCCGGCGCACATTTTGTCATCAAACCCCAGGGGGGTCAGGCTGGTGAGAATGCTCACAAAGGGCGGTTTTTTTGCCATTTCCTCTCTTCCCCCGAACAACATGGCTGCCATATCCAGCGTCTGCACCGCATCAGGTCCGCCTGTGCCGGCTCCCATGAAAGGCTTGTCAGACAGGACCATGGCAGCATAAATACGTTCCGCATTGCGTATTTCAACAGGGATATCATTAGGTTCCACCATCATGCCGCCGGTGATGTCAAAATAGGGGATGGCACAGGCCAGTTTGGCAAAATTTTCAAAATCCTTCAGGGTACCGGACCGCCGGCCATGGTCCAGACAATTGACAAACGGGGCACCGTAGCAGGGCATGAATGCGATATTGTCCCCGCCGATAACCACATTTTTTTCCGGGTTTCTGGCATACAGGGTGAATTGGGACGGGGCTTTTTTTATCTGTTCCTCCACAAATTTTTTCGTAAAATACACCCGCACCCCGTCCACTTTGCACCCTGCTTTTTTAAACAGGTCCAGGGCAGGTGCGTATTTGAAATGCATACCGGTTTTTTCCAATACAGCCATGGTGGCTGCATGAATTTTTTCTGTTTCCTGTGAAGAGAAGTATTCAAAAAATCCCATAAGATATCCTTAAAATGTTGTAAAAGGTTAATATGATGGAGCAGATTCTGGCACTTTCTGTTTTCATGGGTTGTACACTGACTGGATGTTTTCCAGCACATATGTATCCGGTTTGTTTTTTATACACGTTAGACACGGCTTTTTTGCACATTTCATGCCATGTTGAATAATAGTTTTTAGTCACCCGTCCCGGACGGGAATCTCAGGTATTAAGGCGGATTTTTTCATAAGTTTTTGACAGGAAACAGCCCGGGGCAGAATTGCGGAAATCATCAAAATTTTTTTATATGCCTTGCTTTTTATATAAAATTCGTGCATTCAGAAAAGACAAAAAGAGAAAAGCAAAAAAATCATCAAAAAAAATTTGATTTTACACCTGGTACAAGGATGCTATGGAGCGTATCAATTTTGAAGATATCGATATATACAGCGTGCTGTCTTCCATGCATGAAGGGGTGGTGATAGCGGATATTTCCGGCAAAGTTATCTTTTTCAACCAGACACAGGGTCAGATTGAAGATATTGACCCAAAGGATGCGGTTGGCCGGAAAATTCTGGATATCTATCAACTGGCCGATGATACCAGCCCTATTATGCGGTGCCTTATCAGCGGTGAACCCATCATCAATGAAACCCTGGTGTACCGCACCCGTCTGGGTCGGGTATGTAATATTCTGTTCAGTGTATTTCCCCTGTATAAAAACGGACACCTCATCGGCGCAATCAATTTTTCCAAGGAATACCAGCTTCTTGAAAAAGTGATATTATCACAGCCGGCAACGGTCAATTCTGTGCAGAAAAAATCCCGGAACGGCACCCGGTTTTCATTTAAGGATATTATTGCATCAGATACCAAGATGCGCAATGCCATCCGCATTGCCAAAATGTCTTCCGGATCTCCTTCTCCCATCATGATTTCCGGAGAAACCGGTACAGGCAAGGAATTGTTTGCCCAGTCCATACACAATCACAGTCCAAGAAAGAAAAAGCTGTTTATTCCCGTCAATTGCGCAGCCATACCGGAAAATCTGCTCGAGGGCATATTGTTCGGTACGTCCAAGGGCTCTTTTACCGGCGCCATTGATAAGCCCGGCCTGTTTGAACAGGCCAACGGCGGGACCATTTTTCTGGATGAACTGGATGCCATGCCCCTGACCCTCCAGGCCAAACTTCTCCGGGTTATCCAGGAAAAAAAGGTGAGAAAACTGGGCTCTCTCAAGGAAATAGACCTGGATGTAAAAATTTTATCCTCAGTGGGGCAGCCCCCGTTGACAATCATTCAAAACGGCTCTCTCCGCATGGATCTTTTCTACCGCATGGGGGTTGTGTCTGTTCTGCTGCCCCCGTTGCGCGAGCGCAAAGAAGAACTGGACACATTGATCCGGTCTTTTATCTCAAAATATAACCAGGCCCTGGGAGAGAATGTAAAGGCTGTTTCTCCCAGGGTGGCACAGCTGTTTGCCGGGTATGACTGGCCGGGAAATGTTCGGGAGCTTGAGCATATCATTGAAGCATCCATGAACATGGTGGGGGGCACAAGCGTTATCCGCCTGGCCCACCTGCCGCCCCATATTTTCAGTTTTGCAGGAAAGGAGCGTTCCGGGGAGCGGGGTGCCGGCTGTCACAACAAGGCAGAGTCTGCCGGGAGCCTGCTGGAAACCCAGGCAGCCAATGAAAAGGAAATGATCATGACCGCTTTGTTCCGGGCCCGGGGAAATGCAGCCAGGGCAGCCCGGAGACTTGGGATTTCTCCCCAGTCCTTTCACTATAAATTAAAAAAATACTGCATTAACCGCAAAGATTTTATCGTCAAAGAATCTGTGTAAAAAGTGTAAAAAAAATTTACTGTAAACGCAAAATTTTTTAATTTTTTGATGAACTCCACAAGGCCGGTTATAGACAAGGTTGTTTTTATTTTTATGGGAATTACATTAAAATTTTATCAGAAATGTCAAGGTTCCTCAAATTTTTCGGGCTAAAATCACGGTTTAGTCAGGAAAACCAATGATGTTTCTGGTACATAAAGTGCATGATAATAAGGGATGTTTGTAAGGAACGTCACACACAGGCACGGAACATTAAAATTTTGGAGGAAGACTTATGGGTACGAAGAAGATGCAATTGGTTATCGCGTGTTTCATGGCAGTTTTGTTGTTGGCAGGGGGGCAGGTATTTGCAGCTGACAAGGTGCTGCCGGTAGGTATCCTGGGACCTTTTACCGGTCCTTCTGCCCAGAACGGTAAGGAATTTCAGGCGTCTGTCGAGATGGCCCTTGAGGCTATTGATTACACCGTTGGTGATTACAAGATTGAAGTGGTCTGGGTGGATTCTCAATCAGACCCTGCAAAGGCGGCAAGTGCATATGCGGAAGCAGTGGAAGGCAAGGGTATCCAGGCCGGGGTATTGAACTGGCATTCTTCAGTTGCTGTTTCAGTTATGGATGTGGCTGCCCAGTACAAGGTACCCCATATGTTCGGTTTCGGTGCCTCCGAGGTGGTGAATGAAAAATGGCAGGCTGATCCGGAAAAATACTCCTATTGGGGAGGAAAAGGATGGCCTGTACCTGCAAAACTTGAAGGAAACTATATTGAATGCATCAACCAGGTCATTGAAAAAGGTACCTGGAAACCCAAAAAGAAGCTGGCAGCCATATATGGTGAAGATACCGATTGGGGCCGCAGCGCCGGTGGTGCTTACAAACAGGCATTGCTTGACAGTGGATGGGAAATTTATGCTGAGGAATATTTTCCCATTACACAGACCGATTTTTATCCCCTTCTTGCAAAGTTTAAAAGTGCCGGTGTAGAACTGCTTGCCGGTACATCCACCGCCGCCCCTTCTTTGACAGCATTTGTGAAACAGCATGCTGAAGTCGGGAACAAAGGTGTTCTTATTGCCTCCGGCCTGGGTTGGATTGGAGACTGGTATAAAATGACCGGTCCGGGATCTGATTATGTGCTGGACTCCATTCCCCAGCTGACAACTGCTGAAGCCCAGCAATGGGCAAAAGATGTCAAGGCCGAATACGGATTCAACCCCAGCCCTTCCTCCGGTGGTCTTTCCTATGACGGTATTAGGATGTTCATCAAGATTCTTGAAAGAACCAATGAACTGCACGGCAAACTTGACAGGGAAACCATCCACAAGACCATGGTGGAAGAAGTCAATACCGGCAAACTCACCTATGGCAAAAAAGACGGTGCCATCATCATGAATGAATACAAATACACCCCGGAAACCATGCCGGACATGGTTGTGGGACCTGAAGCCTATTTTTTCCCCATCCTTCAGTACAAAAAAGGCAAAGGATACATTATCTTCCCTGAGGACTGGAAACAAAAAGACTTTGAAAAAAAATAGGATGATATGAGCCTGGAACAGAGGATTGAGAAAAAAATTTCAATCCTCTGTTTGTTTAAACGCCACGTAAAAAGGAAAATAAAACGTGATTGTATTGGAAACCCAGAACCTGACCAAAAAGTTTGGCGGACTGACAGCCGTGAATGCCGTCTCCATGACAATCAACCAGGGAGATATCGTCGGGCTGATCGGACCCAACGGTGCCGGGAAAACCACTTTCATCAACGCGATTTCCGGTCTGAATCCGCCCACCTCGGGAACGGTAAAAATGTTCGGCAAGGAAACCACCGGACTGACACCTGAAAAAATGTGCCGCCTGGGATTGTCCCGTACCTTCCAGATTCCCAGCCCGTTTCCCAAAATGACTGCCATTGAAAGCGTGATGACTGCCACCATATTCGGTACTGCTGCCGGGAAAGTGTCTGATCCTGTGGCACATTCCAGAGCAATGCTCGAATTCGTGGAGTTTCCCATGAAAGAAACCGTTGTGGCGGAGCAGTTGAATACGGTACAGCTCAAACGGCTGGACCTGGCCAGGGCACTGGCTTCCAGTCCAAAGCTTTTGTTCATGGATGAAATGGCATCCGGCCTGAGTGAAAGGGAACTCAAGGATATCATGAGAATTATCCATAAAATCAGCGGAAAAGACATCTCCATTCTCATGATAGAACATATCATGCAGCTGATCATGGCTGTCTGCAACCGGCTTCTGTGCATTCAGTTCGGCACAAAGATTGCCGAAGGACCCACCCGGGAAGTGGCCAATGATCCCAATGTGACAAGGGCATACCTCGGTGATGAAGCAGACAAATAATGGTAATTGAAAAATCAATGGAGATCATATGCTGTTAGAAGTCAAAAATCTGAATGCCGGATACGGATATTTGCAGATATTGCGGGATGTGTCTCTGCATATCGACAAAGGGGAGTATGTGGGGATTGTCGGTCCCAACGGCGCCGGGAAAAGTACCACCATGAAAACCATAGCCGGACTGCTTTCCCCCATGAGCGGCAGTGTGATTTTCAATGGAGAGGATATCACAGGGCTTCCAGCCTCGGCTGTGGCAAAAAAGGGAATTTCCTTTGTATCTGAAGAGATGAACCTGTTTGTCAACATGACGGTGCAGGAAAATCTGTATATGGGGGCCTATACCATTAAAGAAAAAAGCCTGCAGAAGGAACGTCTGGATTTTGTATTTGAGCTGTTTCCCCGACTGGCGGAAAGAAGAAAGCAGCTGGCAGGCACCATGTCCGGCGGGGAACGTAAAATGCTGGCCATCGGCCGGGGCATGATGTCCAATCCATTGTTGATGCTGGTGGACGAGCCCTCTTTCGGACTGGCACCCCAGCTGACCACCAGTGTATTTGCATCTTTGGAGGTGTTGTTAAAAAACGGGGTGACCATTCTGCTGGTGGAACAGAATGTGACCAAAACCCTTGCCGTAACAAGCCGTGGTTATGTCCTGGAAAACGGCAAAATCGGTTTGGAAGGCAAGAGTGCGGATCTGGCTGAAGACAGTTATGTGAAAAAGGTGTTCCTGGGTGTTTAATCAGACTTTGGAGAAATAGATTCATGTCAAAAAATTATTTGTCACATATACTGCCCTGGGTAAAAACAGCCCCGGGTATGTCCATTGTCATCAGTATTGTGGTGGCGGTGGCTGCCACGATCGACGCCGGTCCCTATTTATTGGTGAACATGGTTGTTACCGGTGGAATGCTGGCCCTGGTGGCCACGGGCCTGACCCTGATGCTGGGGGTTTTGAACATTCCCATGTTTGCCCACGGGGAGTATTTCATGATAGGCTCCCTCATTGCCTATTACATATTTACCCCCATCAGTGAATTCATTCTTGAACACCCGGAATCCTTGCTGGTAACATTCGGTCCTTTTATTGCCATCATCGGGGCCCTTGCAGGCGGCGCCATCGCCGGGGCCATATCTGAAAAACTGGTTTTCGGACCGTTGCGCCGCCGTTCCACAGACAACTGGGTCATGAACTCTTTTCTGCTCACCGTGGGATTGAGTGTCCTGCTCATCAACCTGCACCAGCTCATATTCGGGGCTGATTTTAAAGGTATTGTGGGATACTGGCAGGGCATGCCGGTTTCCATTGCTGATGTGTATGTATCGAAAGACCGGGTCATGGCCTTTGTTATATCTGCCGTGATTGTGGCCCTGTTTTATCTGTTCATGACCTATACCCGTACCGGCATGGCCATCCGGGCCGTGTCCCAGGATATAACCGGTGCCGAGATCGTGGGTATTGATATTGAAAAAATTGTGCTGCTTACCATATCTCTGGCCTGTGCACTGGCAGGGGTGGCAGGGGGCAGCCTCTTGTTCATGTATCCATCCTATCCCACAGTGGGACTGGAGCCCCTTTATATGGCCTGGTTTGTGGTCATTCTTTCGGGTCTGGGCAATATTTTGGGAGCGGTGGCAGGGGCTTTTATCGTGGCACTGCTCAAGGTCATCACAATGGAATATGTTGGGGCGGGATGGGATTTTGTCGTACCGTCGGCTTTGATCATGTTCATCCTGATTTTTAAACCCAGCGGAATCTTCGGGTCGGACGTCCGCGGTGTCCTGGATAAATAGGCGCTTGTTACATAGGAGACAGTATGGATAC
>JAABRW010000223.1 GCA_011390695.1 Desulfotignum sp. | reverse complement strand
GAGCGGCTCATCCGAAAAAGCACCTGGTATGAACCCACTGGATCAGATGCAAACGCGGATCACACCATGTTCCAGGGGGATCAGTACTGTTTCGGGGACAATCAGGTGGATTTTATTACCTTTAAAGCCTGGTGCGCAGCCGGAGAGATCATTTTGACGGAACAGGAGATCACCCTGTTGAAAATTTTCATAGCCAACAAGGGCAGGCCCCTTTCCCGGGAGATGCTGCTCAACGCCGGATGGGGGTATTCCAGTGACACCTCCACCCGCACGGTGGACAATTTTATGGTAAGATTCAGAAAATATTTTGAAAAAAATCCCAAAGATCCCCAGTTTTTCAAAAGCCGGCGGTCTGTGGGCTATATCTTTGATCACGCCTGATCTTTTTTCACCACAACAGACCTTCCCGATTACACTGCCGGCACGGATATGGGCCTGTCCAGCCCTGCCCGCCGCACAGGGAACACACCGGCCGGGCCGGGACGGTGACCCGTATCTGCCCCCCTGTCCGGGCCTGTTCCCGGGTCAGTGCCGCCATGAAGTTCAGGTCTTTTGTCCCCTGCCAGTTCCCGGGGCTCTGGCTGGAAAAAAACGGCCGAAAAAAAAGTCCTGAAACGGGCTGGCATCGGATGTAATGCCTAAAACAAGGTAATAATCCTGTGGCACGATATCACCTCCTGGCGGAAAAATCTTTTACCAATTTTTTTTCCGGTTCATACACGAACCATGCAGGGTTTTGTTCTATGCGTGGGACACAAAGTAGAATAATCTCATTACTTTGTCAATAAAAAAATTATTAGTAATGAAAATTTTCCTTGACATGAAAACCGCCTGTTTTATTTTGGTGACATACAAGGAAAATGTGGGGTAACATACCAGAAATATATTTTAAAAACAAAGAGTTACAGCTCTGGTACTGTGTGAGCCTTAACCCTGTAAAAGCAAGGAGGTGGCATATGGATATGAAAAAACTTGCGCCGTGGAACTGGTTTAAAAAAAGCAGATTGAAATCCAGTCACAGTGATGGCTGGAACAAAAAATTGATATTACTAATTATGATTTTTTAAAAAAATAATAAACATGTATTGACATGGATTCTTTGATAACTAAATTCTGCTCAAAGAGTCCGGAAGGTGAAAGCAGCGGCAGATCTTAGGCACACAGCACAGACAGACAAACCTTTATGACAGTGTCGCATACAGTACAGTCACATGCCGGCTTTCACAAACAACAAACAAAAAATATAATAAAGGAGGTTGTGTCATGTTTACAAGATTCAGCGATATCGACAGATTGTTCGGAACCATGGATCTTCTCCGGCAGCGGCTGGACAATTTATCCACCGATTATGCCCGTCCTTATGGGACCAGATGGCTTATGGATGAAGGATTTCTCCGGGCCAATCTGTACCAGAGCGGCGATGACTTTGAAATGAGACTGGAGGTTCCGGGCATGGAAAAAGAATCTCTGGATATCAAGATTCAGGGAAATTATCTGGAAATCTCCGGTTCCAGGGATCAGAAACTGCCTGAAGGGTACAAGGTGCACAAGACAGAAAGGGTGAACGGTACTTTTTCCCGCAGCTTTACCCTGCCGGATGATGTGGACGGCAACCGGGTGGAAGCCACCTTGAAGGACGGCATACTCTATCTGACTCTGCCCAAATCAGAGGCGGCAAAACCCCGGCAGATCACCATCAACTGATGAAAGATGTTTCATTGTCTTGGAACTCAAGACCATCGTATGAAGGGAGGCGTATCATGGATAAAAAGACTGAAATCGCAAAAAGAGACGATCAGAATATAGAAAAAACACGGGAATTGTACGAAGTTCCACCGGCTGTGGATATCTGTGAAAATGAAGATGAAATTCTTTTGTATGCAGACATGCCCGGTGTGGCAAAGGATGAAATTTCAGTGAACATTGACAATGGCAGGCTGTCTTTGTCAGGAATACGGAAACTGCAAACCAAAGGGGCAGCTTCCTGGGAGGAATTCGGAAATGTGGAGTTTGTGCGCAATTTTTCCGTACCCCAGACCATTGATGTGGAAAAGGTAGAAGCAGAATTGAAAAACGGGGTGCTCACTCTGCACATGCCCAAATCAGAGGAAGCCAAACCCCGCCAGATTGAAATAAAGAGCGCCTAAAAAAGCGTATTTGCAAAAACAAAACCCGGAGATGTTGATCCTCCTTTGACATGCCATAACCCCGAACCGGGAAGCCTTCTCCGGGTGGCTTCCCGGTTTTTTCTGCTGCAGGTGCTGTACCAATCAATAGCGTTGAAAAATGTCCCCGTAAACAAGTCCCATGGCATATTGGTTGTCCAGATACGATGACCAGTTATGCACGTTCTGTCTTTGGCCATGGTAATAGATTTGTCCTTGTATGACCGCCACACTGTGCAGATTTTCATTAAAGCCCAGGCCCACATATTTTAAGAATGCTTCTTTTAAGGTCCAGTTTGTAAAAACTGCCCGGGCTTCTGCCGGCATGCGGGCAATTTCTTTCGGGGTAAACGCGGTTTTCATGAACGATGCCTCCGGCAGTCCGCCGATTTTTTCAACATCAATACCCAGGCCGATGCCGTGATCCCGGCTCATGGCCGCAGCCGTATAATTGCCGCTGTGGGACAGGGAAATGGGCATCTGCGGAAACTGTGGGAGGTAAGGTGCGCCTTTTTTTTTGTATGCAATCTGAATTTCCGTCAGGGGCATGTCCGGTTTCAGGGCATCTTTTACCAGGATTTTTACGGCAAACCGGCCACAGATCCATTCCGCCTGTTTTTTCAACGCCCTGAACCGGTTGACCTGAACCATCTCATCATCCGACAGAAACGGCACCGCAAACATCGGCTGGCTGAACACCCGGCTTTTCATGGATTGACCATCCGGCTGCATCCCTGAATGAAACACCGCATCCTGGATATCCGGTATTTTCATGGTTTGAACAATAATGGGTTTTTCAGTGTGTCCGGGCAGACCGATGGACCGTCTTTGATGGATGTCCGGGTTGTATGTCATGCCGAAAAACTGGGCCTCCAGGATTGGTTTTGGGAATCATTGCCCAAATGGCGGAAAATGTCAAATCATCGGCATTTTTTTTGGAAAGGTTGATGGGGAAGTTGCCGGGGACGGTGTGTAAACCGTCCCCGGGAAAATCCATGACCGAACAATTGCAAGGCATGGATCAGTGTCTATTTGACCAGGGCCTTGTGGCTGTCAATCAGATTCCCTACCACATCGGAATCCGCCAGGGTGGAAATGTCCCCCAGCTGGTCATATTCATTGGTGGCAATTTTGCGCAGAATCCGGCGCATGATCTTGCCGGATCGGGTCTTGGGCAGCCCGGGTGCAAAATTGATAATGTCCGGCGTGGCAATGGGGCCGATCTCATTTCTCACATGCTGTTTAAGTTCTCCCAGCAGCTCCGGGGTGGGCACGGCACTCACATTCAGGGTGACAAAGGCGTAAATACCCTGGCCCTTGATGTCGTGGGGAAATCCGATGACCGCGGCTTCAGCTACCTCGGGGTGGCTTACCAGAGCTGATTCGACTTCGGCGGTACCCATGCGGTGGCCGGATACGTTGATGACATCATCCACCCGCCCGGTGATCCAGAAATATCCGTCCTCATCCCTGCGGCAGCCGTCTCCGGCAAAATAGTACCCGTCAAACATCTGGAAATACACCTTTTCAAACCGGTCGTGGTTGTTGTATACCGTGCGCATCTGGCCGGGCCAGGGTTCCTTAAGGGCCAGGATCCCGTCGCAGACACCTGCCAGTTCTTTTCCCTCTTCATTGAGCAGTACCGGTTTTACCCCGAAAAAGGGGAGGGTTGCGG
>JAABRW010000222.1 GCA_011390695.1 Desulfotignum sp. | reverse complement strand
TGGCATGCACTGGAGAAAAAACTGCTGCCTGCCTATGTCTGGGAAACTGATCCATTCACATTCTGGCAGGAACGCATTTTGTTTATCATCTGCTTTACTGCCAGTTTTTTTGGTCCTTTTGTACTGGTGCCTTCCATTTTGCTTTCCATGGCCGAAGGACTGGGAAGTGTGGCCATATTGGATCTGGCTGCTTATCTCGGTACTGTGGTGGTGTTATTTTCAAAAAACCTGTCTTTAAAAATACGTGCCAGCCTGATCTTCATTGTTCTGTTTTCTCTGGGTGTAGGATTGATGGTCATTCTCGGACCTGTTGGTGCCGGTTATGTGTGGCTGCTGGGGGCATCCATCATTGTCAGCACCATTTATGATCTAAAGGCTGCATTTATCACCCTGGCATGCAATGTACTGGCTTTTGGTGTGATTGCTGTCTTTATTGGAAACGGCACGCTGCACTGGAATCTTTTATCAGAAAACCCGCTTGAACAATGGCTGGTGATGAGCGGCAATTTTCTTTTCATCAATGCGTTGATTTCCACGACAACCGCTCTAATGCTGCACAGCTTGAAAAAAACCTTTGAAAAGGAACAGACTGCCCGGAAAGAACTCCAACAAAGTGAGGGCCGGCTCCATGCAGTGTTTGATGCCGTGCAGAGCATACCCATCCAGGGATATGACAAAGCGCGCAAAGTGATATTCTGGAACCAGGCCAGTGAACGTGTGTATGGATATTCCCGGGAACAGGCTTTTGGCCGGCGGCTTGAAGATTTGATCATCCCTGATGATATGCGCACCCAGACGGTTAAAGCCGTAAAGGCCTGGTATGAAAAGGGCATACCCATACCGGCAGGGGAAATGGTTCTGCAGAACAGTTCAGGAAAACCGGTGCCGATTTTCTCCAGCCATGTCATGATAACCAACCATGCCGGTGAAAAAGAGATGTTCTGCATTGATCTGGACCTGTCCGACTACAAACAGATGCAAAAAGAAAAAGACCGGGTGGAGGAGCAGTACCGGCAGATTCAGAAAATGGAATCCATCGGCCGACTGGCCGGGGGTGTTGCCCATGATTTGAACAACCTGCTGTCCCCCATCCTGGGGTACAGTGAACTGATGCTTGCTGATCCCGGAATAACAGAAAAACAGCAAAAAAAAGTAAATACAGTTTTACAGGCAGGGCTGCGTGCCCGGGACCTGGTGCGCCAGCTGCTGGCATTCAGCCGGAAACAGACTTTGGCGGTCAAGCCTGTGGACATCAACCAGGCAGTGAAAAATTTCCAGCCCCTGCTGCAGCGCACCATCCGGGAAAACATTCACATCACACTGGCATTGTCTGCCGATTCCCAGATTGTGACGGCGGATATCGGCCAGCTGGAACAGGTTATAATGAACCTGGTGGTCAATGCTGCAGATGCTATGCCTGATGGGGGGTATCTGACCATAGAAACCAGTCGAAAAGATCTGGATGCATCTTACGCACAAACCCGCCAGGGGGTTGTGCCGGGCAATTATGCCCTGCTGGCTGTCAGTGATACCGGATCCGGCATGGATGAACACACCTGTAAAAACATATTTGAACCCTTTTTTTCCACCAAAGGGGAACAGGGCACGGGCCTGGGCCTTGCCACGGTATACGGCATCGTAAAACAGCACGGGGGCAACATCTGGGTCTATTCCGAGCCTGAAAAAGGAACAACCTTTAAAATTTACCTGCCCCTTGCACAGGATATGGAAATCAAACCAGCTGCTGGCCGAGACAAGGAAAACAATCTTGCCGGCACTGAAACCATTCTGCTGGTGGAAGACAATGAACAGGTGCGGGAGCTGGCCCGCACTGTTTTGAAAAACAAAGGCTATAAGGTGCTTGCCGCGGCCAATGGTGAAAAGGCTTTGACAACAGTCGCCGGTCATGAAGGAAAAATTCACATGATGCTCACCGATGTTGTCATGCCCGGCCTGAACGGAAAAGACCTTTTTCTGAAAGTCAGCAAAACCCACCCGGGCATAAAAGTGTTGTACATGTCAGGGTACACATCCAATGTCATTGCCCATCACGGTATTCTGGAAAAAGGGATCCAGTTTATCCAGAAACCCTTTACTGTCAACGGACTGGCCGAAAGGGTCAGGCAGTTGCTGGATGCAGGATAAAAATCTGTCCGGCCTGTCATTTATCAGTCATCCGGTGATACAGGTCCCCGCAGCCGCTTCACACTTCCCCTTTTGGTCTTTTTGTCCAGACGCTTTTTCTGTGCTCTTTTTGACACACGGGTGGGTTTGCGCTTTTTGGGCCGGGCCATGGCCCGGATAACCAATTGTTTCAGCCTTTCTAGCGCATCTTCTTTGTTTTTTTCCTGGCTGCGGAACTGCTGGGCTTTGATGACAATGATGCCCTCCTTGGAAATCCGCTGGTCCCGGAATGCAAAAAGCCTTGTTTTGACCTCCTCGGGCAGACTGGAGGCTGGAATATCAAACCGCAGGTGGACAGCGGTGGCAACCTTGTTGACATGCTGCCCCCCTGCCCCCTGGGCACGGATGGCTTCCAGCACAATTTCACTGTCATGAATCTGAATGTCAGGGGTGATCTGCAGTACCATATTACCCTACCCTTTTACCATAAAAAATGCGTCAAGCAGTTCGATGACCAGATTCCTGTGTTCCATATGCACCAGATGGCCTGCACCGGCAATGGTCTTGATCATGGCCTTCGGGAACAGCGCTTTGATCTCATCCCAGTCTGTGTCCTGGATAAAATCGGATTTTTCTCCCCTTATGAACAGGGTTTCTTTGGGATAAGGGCTGCCGGATATCCTGGCACAGATATCATCCTGGGATGCCAGGATTGCTGCAAGATTGGACCGCCAAAAAAAGGTTTTATTGCCGGAAGTTCTCAAATTCTGGAGAAAAAATGTTCTCAAGTCCCTGTCTTGAATAATAGCTGCCAGCTGCTGGTCAGCCTGTTCCCGCCTGGTTATCTGTGACAGATCCAGATCCAGCATAGCCTGAATATACGGTTTCCACAAAGGTTCATATGCTTTTGGGGCCATGTCCAGTACTGCCAGGCGGTTTACCCTGTCCGGAAAATCCATGGCCAGCTGCATGACGCATTTGCCCCCCATGGAATGACCGGCCACACAGGCGGACACGACTTTTTTTTCATCCATGAACCCTGCCAGATCCCGGGCCATCTCCCTGTAAGTCATGGTATTGGCATGAAAAGAGCTGCCATGATTTCTTAAATCAACGGCCAGCACTTCAAACTTTCGGGCCAGGCCCCTTGCCAGCGTCCCCATTGTGGCACAGGATCCCAGCAGGCCGTGGACCAGAATCACAGGCGGCCCTGATCCCATTTTCCGATAAAAAAGCATATCAATAAAATGCTGTGTTCACGCTAATATGTCAATAAAAATGGCATTTCCATCAAAAAGACATCTCAGTTATTTCATCTCATGGCTGAACCGGTCCATCAGGGTAACGTCGTCAACCACAGCCTTGACCGCGATCTCATACACCCCTTTTGCCTTCATGTCAGCAGTAATGCCAAATCCTTTGCTCATGTACATGGCCATGATTTTCTGGGTTCCACCGGCATCGTTTTTAATCATAAACCCCACTTTGGCTTCCGTCACAGGTTCATGGTCCTGGTCCATGATATACACCATGATGTGATGGGGCTTGTCCATCTGTTTTTCTTTGCCGCCATGGGACGTATGACCATGGGAGGAATGGTCAGCCGCCTTTTCATCACCCTGGTTTCGAAGGTCCATCAGGTAATAGGACAGCATATACCCGTTTTGCATGGATTCATGGAACAGCTCTCCGATTCTGTCTGATGAATCCATATCATG
>JAABRW010000221.1 GCA_011390695.1 Desulfotignum sp. | reverse complement strand
AGAATGTTGGGGTTTTTGGCCCGCCGCAGCACGGCAAACTCCAGAAAGGCTCCCAGGCACGCGGCAAACACCAGGGCCAGGCAGAACGCCAGCCAGACCGGATAGCCGAATGTGGTGAGCAGCATCATGGTGATAAAGGAGGTTACCAGGGCCATCTCTCCCTGGGCAAAGTTGGGAACCTCGGATGTCTTGTAAATAATGACCATGGCCAACCCCATCAGGGCGTAGGAACTTCCCACCGCCACTCCGCTGACTACCATCTGCAAGAAATCAATCATACCCGCTCCTTTTTACACACACCATCCAGCCCCTGAAACCCAGCACCTAACGCCCAACACCCTACGCCGAAATAACAACAATAAGAAAACCCCGATACATTTCAAAACGGCCAGGTCCGCCAGTACCGTTTGGTTCTCAGCCATACCCCGTAAAGTCCCAGGGGCTCGAACAGCATAATGGCCACCATGATGGATCCGAACACGATATACTGGATATTGGACACCCCGGTGATGGAAAACCATGACCTGGAAAGTGTTTCCAGCCAGTCTCCCAAAAAGGGAATGTTCAGGATGTTTCTCAATTTCAGATCCAGCCAGCACAGCAGGCCGGCCCCCACCACAGGTCCCACCAGGGACCCCAGCCCGCCCACAACCACCATGGCCAGAAACATGATGGACATCATCAAAGTAAAGATTTCCGGTTCGATAAACCGGAGCACAAAGGCATAGAGACCGCCGCCGATGCCGGCGTAAAATGCGGACACGGCAAAGGCCAGGGTTTTGTAGAACACAATGTTCACACCCATGGTCTGGGCCGCGATATCCGCATCCCGGATGGCAATGAAGGCCCGGCCCACACGGGTTTTGATCAGGTTCCGCATGCCCAGCAGCAGGAGCACCGTTATGCTGATCAAAAGAAAATAAAACTGCCGGTCCGTGTCAACGGACCAGGGTCCGATAACCAGGTCCGGGGCATGGAGTCCTTCCCTGCCGCCGAAGATTGCCATGCGGCCGATCACCTGGGTGATGGTCAGACCGAACCCCAGGGTGGCAATGGAAAGATACGGGCCTTCCAGGCGCAGGGCAGGCAGGCCCAGCAGAAATCCGAACACGGCCGCCACCAGTCCGGCACAGGGCAGTGCCAGAAGAAAGGGGAAACCGGCTTTTGCCATGAGAATCACGGTGCCGTAGGCACCAATGGCAAAAAAACCGGCATGGCCCAGGCTGATCTGGCCGGTATATCCCACCAGCAGGTTCAGGCCGGCTGCCACAATGATGTTGATGGCAATATAATTGGCCACATACACATAATAATTGCTGACGACAAAGGGAAATAACAAAAGTGTGACCAGAAGAACCACCAACCAGAAAAAAACCACCGGGGATGTGACAAGTTGAACATCTTCATAGTAGTCGCGCTTCATATCCATGGACAAAAACTCCCTGCTGGAAAAACAGCTGATTGTCAGATGCGTATTTCCAGTCATATTTGTTTATTCAGGTTACTGTCAAGATAAAAATATCAACTGCCGGATAAAACATTCTGTTCTTCCATGAAAAATTATACGTTTTTTATTGGTTCCATGAATATAAGTGCTTGACGAAACACTGCAGATATGGTTTAGCTGAATAAAAATTAATGGAGCCCTTAAAATGAATTGTGGCAAAACAGACAGATCCTATTTTTACTTCTGGTATTATTTTTACAGGAATCTGCCTGGGCTGCCATGAGATTGTCCCCCTAAACTCACAAGCCGCAGGCAAGAACCGCCTGCGGCTTTTTTGTTTCCAGCCAAAGGCGGCCTTTTTGATCTGCAAAAGGAAACCGCCATGACAAAAACATTCGACATTAATGTAAAAGCGTTCAAGCCCCTCACCCCGCCGGCAAAGATGAAGCAGACGCTTCCTTTGTCTGATGATGCGGCCCGGACCGTTATCACCGGCCGCAGGGATGTGGCAGCCATCATGACCGGCAAAGACCCGCGCCTGCTGGTCATTGCCGGCCCCTGCTCCATCCACGACACCGAAGCGGCCCTGGAGTATGCCCGGAAAATGATGGACCTCCGCCGGAAGGTTGCAGACAAGATCAATCTGGTCATGCGGGTCTATTTTGAAAAACCCCGCACCACAGTGGGGTGGAAAGGCCTGATAAACGATCCGTATCTGGATGCCTCCCATAACGTGAACGCAGGTCTTGGAACCGCCAGAAAACTGCTCATTGACATCAATGACATGGGCCTGCCCACAGCCACGGAAATACTGGATCCCATCACGCCCCAGTATATTGCGGGCCTGCTCACCTGGGTGGCCATCGGTGCCAGGACCACGGAATCACAGACCCACAGGGAAATGGCCTCCGGCCTGTCCATGCCGGTGGGATTTAAAAACAGCACCGACGGCAGCTTTACTGCTGCAATCAATGCCATACAGGCTGCGGGCGCCCCCCAGCATTTTCTGGGCATCGATCCCCAAGGCCGGTCATCCATTGTTTCCACCACAGGCAATCCATTCTGCCATATTGTTCTGCGGGGGGGAAACACCCCCAACTATGACCCGGTTTCCGTGGGCAAGGCCCAGGCACTTCTCAGGGAAAGAAAACTCATCGACAGTATCATGATCGACTGCTCCCATGACAATTCCGGCCAGAAGTTCACGGGGCAGCCTTTTGTGTTCAAAAGTGCACTGGACCAGCGTCTGGACGGCAATCCCGGCATCGTGGGGTTGATGCTGGAAAGCAATCTGTTCGAGGGCAGCCAGAAATGTCCGGGGGATGGCTGTGCCCTCAGGTACGGGGTATCCATCACAGATGAGTGCATCTCCTGGGATACCACAACCAGCCTGATCAACTGCGCCCACAAGCGGCTGTAATCCGGTGTCTTTTCACTGCATGATCAGGGTTTTCACGGCCTGCATATACAGATCAAGGTCTTTTATGAATATATCATTGTGATTGGCACCGGGGATTTTCACCAGGGTTTTTTCCAGGGAAGGGCAGGCATCGAACAGGTCCTTTCCCTGGGAAAAGGAAATGAGCTGGTCAAGCTCCCCGTGGAGAACCAGCAAAGGACCGGACCAGTGTCTTATTTTTTCATGGTTTTCACATCCGGGTGTGGCATCAAACCCTGCTGATGCAGGATCAATGCCCAGTACGTTCAACAGCTTTTCGGTATGACTGAACCCGCTTTCAACAATCAGAAAATCGATATCCCCGGGCCGTGCTGAGGCCAGTTCAATGGCGGATGCACTGCCAAGGGATCTTCCCATGACACCCAGGCTGCCGGTAAATCCATTTTTGTGCAGCAGCTTTTGCACAAAATTCAGAATGGTATGGCAGTCCGCCATCATACGGGAAACAGTGGGCGTTCCTGTGGACCGGCCATACCCCCGATAGTCCACCACAAAAAAATTCATGCCCATCTGGTTGTACACCGGCCCGAGATCATCATAATCGGAAACAATCTCCCCGTTGCCGTGGAAAAATAAAATCGTGGGGGCCTGTTTGTCCTCCACATGGAAGCAGGCCCCGATCTGCACATGCCCATCCACAGGAATCAAAAGTTCATTTGGCCTGGCAGGCCCTGACCCGCCCCCTGTCCTGGGATGGAAAATACGGGCCAGCACAGCAGGATGGTCCAGTGCGCTGTAATCACATGGTGTTTTTTCTGTCATGGCATCACCTCCTGTGTGATTCATATCAGGCTTTCACTTCCCAGGCAAGGGCCGGCAGCAAAGGTCTGAATATTTGCTACAGCAGCCTGCGCTTCTACGGGAAGCCCCTGGTGGTGTCCTGTGAACGGACCGTCAGCGTCGGAGGGGGCCTGGTAAAAGATGCCGGGATGGTTTTCAAC
>JAABRW010000220.1 GCA_011390695.1 Desulfotignum sp. | reverse complement strand
CTGTGACCCGCTGAATCATGTCATTGCCATTCGTGAGGAAGCCGATGCCAGTGATGAGGAAAGGAAAATCCGTCTGATCAATACCGGCATTTATTGTTTTGATCGGCAGTTTTTAGCAGGGGCGCTTGACCTGCTGAAACCCGACAATCATCAGGCTGAATATTATTTGACGGATGTGGTGGGTATTGCCTGCAAAAAAAATGAGAAAGTGGCTGTAAAAGTATTGAAAGATTCCTGTCAGGTTCTGGGTGTAAATACACCGGATGAGCTTGAAAAAACAAGAAATCTGCATGGTCCCATGCAAAATGAATTGCCTTGACTTTGACAAGAGATTTGATCTATACTGGCGACAAATTAATCATCGTAGGATTATAAAATTGGGGAATGATCAGATACATAGTACGTTTGATGAAATCGACAAAAAAGTCGATAAACTGCTGGAGCGTTGTCGGACTTTACAAATGGAAAATCAGGATCTGTCTTTACGGATAAAACATCTGGAATCAGACCTGGAAGAAAAAATTCAGACTGAAGCACAGACATCTGAGCAAGAGGCAGTGATTCAATCGAAAATAGACGGGCTTCTGACTAAACTGGACAGTTTTATCCAGTCGGAATGAGTCTGAATAGATTAGGGCCGATGATAAGGTTTCGGTAGAGGATTTTCATTGGATGAAATTATCAAAATTGATCTTTTTGGAGAAGAGTTCAGATTTAAACCGGATGATCAGGTTAAAGATCCGAATCAGGTCGTCCAATATTTAACTGATTACATCCAGGAGGCAGAAGACATGGTTCCGAATAAAAATTCAGGAAGAAACAGAATGGCCATTTTGCTTCTTGCTGCCATGAACCTGTCCAAGGATTTTCATGAGTTGAAAATGCAGCATGCTGAACTTGAGAAAGACATGGAGAATAAAATTTCATCATTGATGAAAAAAATCGATAAAGGGTTGTAATGAGAAACAGTTGGATAATAACCAATTAATACCCCCTGCAATGTGCGTGATTGTACGATAGACTTTGTCCTAACGCATATAGAAAGGGAACTCACACTGATACCGGTGCGCAGGTTCCTCGTCAGTAAGGAAAAGCCTTAAGGTATTAACTGAGCGCCCACTTTTGAACCAATGGTTCAAAGCCTTTAAAGCAACACGGCAATTTGCGGGGGCAACTGTTTCTTGCAACATATTCTGATCCCGCCTCTTTTGAAATTCCATTCCATTTTATAATCCGCAGCACGATTATTAGACACGCAGCACGCTTTTAAAAAGGTGTTGATAATCCTATATATATGAAGGAGACCGGTTGAATGGAAATTGTACTCTCATTAATTATTGTTGTGTTGCTGGTATTGGGAGTCGTCGGCTTTTTCAGGATCAAGAAAAAGTTTTCTCTCGAAAAGCTCAATATAGAGGAAGAACAGAGACGGATTATAGAAGCGGCTGAAATTAAGGCGGGAACACTGATTAAAGAAGCCCAGCTTGAAGCGAAATCCCGACTTTTGGAAATGAAGGGCAGTTTTGATGCGGAGACCCAGGAAACCCGTGAAGAATTAAAAAAAGAAGCCCGAAGGCTTTCTAAAAAGAGTGAAAAACTGGATCAGACAGAGGATCTGCTGACCCAGAAAGAGGTGGATCTTCATAGCAAAGAATCAAAAATAAATGAAAAATTGGAAGCAGTCGCCAGTGATGAAGCCTATTATTCCAATCTGGTGGAAGAGACCCGAAAAGAACTGGAAAAGATTTCCGGCCTGACGCTGGAAGAGGCCAGAGAATTATTGCTGAAATCCCTGGAAGAAGAAGCCAGGCACGAAGGCGCAAAATTAGTGAAAAAAATCACCTCAGAAGCCAGAGAGCAGGCGGATAAAGAGGCCAAAAAAATTATATCCACCGCCATCCAGCGGTATGCCGGGGATTTTGTGGCGGAAAGAACCGTGTCTGTGGTGCATTTGCCCGGCGATGAAATGAAAGGCAGAATTATCGGTAGAGAAGGTAGAAATATTCGGGCTCTGGAAGCGGCCACCGGTATTGATCTGATCATCGATGATACCCCTGAAGCGGTGATTCTGTCAGGATTCAATCCGGTTCGGCGGGAAGTGGCCCGATTGTCTCTGGAAAAATTGATTTCCGATGGCCGGATCCATCCGGCCAGAATAGAGGATGTTGTGGAACGGGCAGGCAAGGAAGTGGATCTTGCCATCAAGGAGGCCGGCGAACAAGCGGCGTTCGACTTAGGTGTTCACGGTATCAATCCTGAATTGATCAAGGTTCTGGGAAAATTGAAGTTCCGGACCTCATATGCCCAGAACGTGCTTCAGCATTCTTTTGAAGTGGCGTTTCTGGCCGGTGTGATCGCAGCTGAACTGAAACTGGATGTCAAGCTGGCCAAACGAATGGGTCTGCTCCATGATATCGGCAAGGCCATAGATCATGAAGTGGATGGAGCCCATGCCATTATCGGCGCCAAACTGGCAAAAAAATATGGGGAGCTGGATTGTGTGGTCAATGCCATTGCCGCCCATCATGAAGATCAAATGCCCACGTCTGTGTATGATTATATTGTCCAGGCTGCCGACGCCTTGTCCGGAGCCAGACCGGGTGCCAGAAAAGAAAGTCTTGAAAATTATATCAAACGGCTGGAGGATCTTGAAAAGATAGCCAATGCGTTTGATGGGGTGGTCAATACCTATGCCATTCAGGCAGGACGGGAGATTCGTGTGATTACCGAAAGTGAAAAGATCAGTGATGAAGATGCGGTTTTTCTGTCCAGAGAAATTGCCCGTCAGATTGAAGAGAACCTGACATTTCCGGGCCAGGTCAAGGTGGTGGTGATCAGAGAAACCAGAGCCGTTGAGTATACTAAAAAATAGCAGGGAAACCATGAGTGTATTATCAGTCTTGAAAGAGCGGGGGTTTATTGATGCGGTGACCCATACTGCAGAACTGGAAGCGTATCTGGAAAATAACCGGACGACCTGTTACATCGGATTTGATCCAACCGCCACCAGTCTTCATGTGGGCAGCCTGGTATGTATCATGGCGCTGGCCCATATGCAGCGGAGCGGCCACCGGCCCATCGCTCTGGTGGGAGGCGGGACCGGGCTTATTGGTGATCCGTCCGGAAAAACCGAAATGCGGCAGATCATTACCCAGGAACAGATCAATGAAAATAAAGCCGGGATCAGGGCTCAATTATCCAGATTCATTGATTTCAATAATGACCAGGCTCTGTTGCTTGACAATGCCCAGTGGCTGACAAAACTGGAGTATATCTCGTTTTTAAGAGATATCGGCCGGCATTTTTCCATCAATCGGATGATCAAGGCGGAAAGTTACAAAGCCCGGATGGCATCGGAAGAAGGTCTGACTTTTATTGAGTTCAACTATATGCTGCTTCAGGCGTATGATTTTATGGAGCTGGCCAAAAACTATGATGCGTTGCTTCAAATGGGGGGCAGCGATCAGTGGGGTAACATTGTGGCCGGGATTGACCTGATTCGAAGAACGCTTGGAAAACAGGCGTTTGGAATTACATTCCCTTTGATCACCACGGCCTCGGGCATCAAGATGGGTAAAACCCATAAAGGTGCGGTATGGCTGGATCCGGATCGGTTTTCTCCGTATGATTACTATCAATTCTGGGTCAATTGCGATGATGCGGATGTGGCCAGATTTTTAGCGTTGTTCACATTTCTTCCCATGGATGAAATCAATCATGTCAAAACCCTTGAAGGGGCAGATCTGAACAAAGCCAAGACCATTCTGGCGTATGAAGCCACCAAGATTGCCCATGGAGAAACCCGGGCCCGCAATGCATTGAAAGCCTCAGCTTCGGTTTTCGGTGCCATCGAGGTACCTGAAGACCTGTTG
>JAABRW010000219.1 GCA_011390695.1 Desulfotignum sp. | reverse complement strand
GTCTGGTACTTCTTCTACGGCACTACATTTGTCCGAATTGCCGCCTCGATTAGAGAGGATTAAGACTCTGATCTGCTCTCACCCCGATGCTCGATGGCGTAAGTCCGAATTGCCGCCTCGATTAGAGAGGATTAAGACGTCATGTAAGAATGGTTGGGGTCATGAGCCGGATCCGTCCGAATTGCCGCCTCGATTAGAGAGGATTAAGACATGTGGGCTCGAAATTTGACCATGTTCTGGTCATCATGTCCCAACCACTGCCTCGACCAGAGAGGATTGAGACACGTTGGCAAGACCAGTGGGGTCAAGTTTGAACTTGGTCCGAATTGCCGACTCGATTATAAATGTTTTTAAATTTATTTTTCCAATGCCGTATTAGTGATCAAATCCAACAACGTGAAAAGGAGCATGATCGTCATATGGATTTCATCATTATCTTGGGATTAAAATTTCTTTTTGATTTGTTGTGGCCCGAGCAAAAATCACATTCTGCATTAAAAAACAACACTGATGTAGAAGCCGCTTTCTGGTTCGGAACTTCCTATGAAAATATAGATCATCAAAAAGAGAATTTTTCTAATGATTCTGACTATGATCAAACTCCGGAATATTGAAAGGAGAATTTTGCCATGAACCTAAAAACGATCACAGTTGAGTGCTTCGAGGGGGATCTGAATCCAACCGATACCGTTCGTTATCTGAAAAAATTGATTCAGGATAATCAACCCGGCCGCAGCAAAGATTTTCAGCGGGTATTTTCAACAGACAAACAAGACGGGGTCATCAATTTTTCGTTTGAAATCGAATCGTCTGATGTCTCATCGGAAAACTCAGATGAAGAATGGCTGAATTTTATTGGATCATCGCAAGTCCCGCCCCGAATGGAAAATGTGCGGCAAATCCATTTTGATATGGCAGTGGAACAGTCAAACAAACAATCTTTTATCAAAAAATTTCACTTTTACGTGGAAAATCTGCTGCTGTTTAAAATCCAAAGTCATCCAGATGAGAAGCAAAGACAATTTTTCAGGATATATACCCATCCCATGACGCCAGATGAAATCAAAGAAACATTTATTTTCGACCGTTATGATCGGTTTGAGGATCATGATGATGAGACATACGTCTATGAAGGATATGATACAGATTTGATGGAAGACTGGAGTGACAGCTATGATGATTACGAATCTGATCGGTTTCTTGATGACGGTATGGACGAGAACAGATATGCCCCACCATATGATGAGGAGGGCAAAGAAGACTGGCATCTTCGCAGCTATGCCTGCCAAACAGACTTTGAACTGATTTTACCAATGCATCTGCCAGAATCTGGAATCAGTTCAAAAAAAATGCTGGATCTTATGGAAATTTTTCATGATCCTTTTCAAGTCATTCCGACACAGTCGGATTTTTTTGAATTCATCCTCCAGATTTATCTGGTTTCCATTGAAACGCTGCGCAGGGAATTCAGCCGATCCGACTTAGAAGCAAACCTTTTACCGAACATCTCACTTGTCTATCACAAAAAGCAGGAGCCTTCTGAAGATGATTTTTCTGGACCGGTGGCTTAATGGTCCTGAGTATGACCCTTTTTTATCCTCTATTGTTGGCGGGAAACCAGCGTCATAATCCGGTTTTCAGCCCGGATAAGGCAGTCCCCTTTGACCTTGTGGGGCGCAAAAGCTGCTCTGAAACTGTTGCGGATCAGCTGGAGGACATCCCACTGAGACAGGCCCTTTTCAGTCATGCGGGCCGCCTTGAGATATTCAAAGCTCAGGTCGGTCCTGGAAATGCCGGGGTCGTCAGTGTTCACGGTCACTTTTATTCCGGCCTTCAGATAGTGTTTCAGGGGATAAATGTTTCCGGGCCGGCCCAGGACTGGATCCTGAAATCCCACGATCTGGAAATTGCTGGAGGGACACAGTTCCAAAGCGATTTTTCGATCGATGAACCGGGTCATCAGGTCCGGGTTTTTTTCCAGGGTCAGACCATGGCCGATGCGGTCGGCTGAAAGATAATACACGGCCTGCCAGATATTTTCCACGGACTCATCTTCACCGGCATGGATGGTGAATTGGACACATTGCTCCATCAAAGGAAGAAAAGCTTCCCTCAATTCCGCCGGTTTTTTGGCGGACTCGGCCCCTGCCAGATCGAATCCGGAAAAATGACCCTTGAACACAGGATTGTCCTTTGCCAGGGAAATTGCCAGGTCTCTGTGCTGCATGATTTTCTCCATGGCCCCGTGGCGGCTGGCAATGAAAATCAGCTGAAACCGGCAAAATTCATTTTTCGCCAGTTCATCCAGCAGGATGTTGACCACCTGTTCCCCGGTCAGCCCGGCCCGGGTGCAGTTCAACGGTGAACAGCGCAGTTCCAGATAAGTAATATGATGCTGACGCACCTGTCGTTTGAGTATCCGGCAGGCAGCCCGGATCACGGCTTCGGTCTGCATCAGCCCGGACCCCTGGAGATCCCCCAGGGTCTCATATCGGTCGATACCGATGGCATAAAAAGCGGCGGGATCGCGAAGATCACCAAAAATCAGTTCATCCAGCAGGGTAGGTCTGTTTTCAAAAGCCAGAAGAAACGCACACACTGTCAAGGGTTCCGGTATCTGAAGGAATCTATTTCGCAGTGCTTTGCCGGAACCGTCCATCTGCTCTGCCAGAAAAGATGTGTCCTGATGTTTGACGGCAGTTTTTATCTGATCGTTCCAGAGACGGAATTCAGGGTGGGTTCGACAGAAAGCATCAATGTTTTCAGCTTCAGCTCCGGCTGCTTCAATCATTTCCTCAACGCTTAATATGCCGCCGAAATGACAGTGAAGGTCTGCTTTGGGCAAAGCCTGAAGCCATGCCAGCTCCTGGGAGGCCTTCTTCGGATCTGTTCCGATATGCCGATCCTTGAGCTGCCGGATCTGCTCCGGAGACAGGGTGTACAGTCTTCGGAAATTGGTTTGTTCTCCTGCCAGTATCCGGGTGGCGAAATTGTGAAAAATATCGGAAGCAGCGGCCTGTCTTCTGTTGATTTCCGTCAGCAGTTCATGGTTGTGATTGTCAGTCGACAACGGAAATCGGCGGGTATCGAATGGGTTGGGGATTGCGGCCAGGCGGTCGGGGGGTATCTGCTGCTGAAGCACCAGGGGCATGATGCAGTCGGCCTGTTCCGCGTTGAACGGGGTGCTAAAGTCAAAGCCTTTCAGGCGGGGGGTAGCATTGTTCCGGTCAATGACGTGCAGCAACGCATGACATCCGAAAAAAAATGCAGCCCGCTGCATGTCCGCACTCATGGTTTTACGCCCGCCGGCCAGTGAGATCAGGAGGTTGTCCGCCTGCCGGGATGCATGCAGTACAGCCCGGAAAATCAGATCCGCCATTTGGTTGCAGTCGTCAGCAGACGACAGGTCATCCACCCCGATGCAGGGAATAACCGTCAAACCGATGTTCGGCAGCATTTGCCGCTTCCAGGCTTCCAGGGCCTGAACAGAGTCATCCATGGCAGCCGTGGTCACCACCCAGATGTCGGTCACCCGTGGAACCGCAAATACTCTGCGAGATGCGTCAATTTCCTTTTTTTCCGGATGGAACTGGTAAAGATCAAAATCCCGAGGATTTGTGAACCCGATCAATTCCGGGACCACTGCCCAGGTGGTGCCGAGTGTGGTGAGCAAGATGGTCTTGTTTTTTATCATTCAGTTCTTTTAGCAGGGTCCGGTTTTATGGTCAAGCTATGCGATCTCGGGTTTTTTTAAATTTCTTTCTCCAATGCCGTATTGGTGATCAAATCCAACAACGTGGAAAGGAGCATGATCGTCATATGGATTTCATCATTATCCTGGGATTAAAATTCCTTTTTGATTTGTTATGGCC
>JAABRW010000218.1 GCA_011390695.1 Desulfotignum sp. | reverse complement strand
CCTGCCAGTCCACTATTTCTCAACTATCTGATTTTAAAACATATAAAAATAATTATGCCATGGCATATTTTCTGCTTATACCTGATTCACAGCGCTCCGGCTCCCGGCACAATCCGGGCCCGGCAAAACAAAGACCAAAAGGTGAAAAAATGATGCAGCGGGAAAACAAAAGACAATCCAGACACAAGGCACCCAAATTCAAGGAAGCCCATGAAGAAGACCTGTGCTGGGAAGACCGTCAGGAAATTCAGAACCACAAAAAAAAATCCGGTAAACGTTCCTATCAGAAAACAAAAGAAAAAACCAAATGGTAGCCGGCTGCTGCCCGAAAAAAAGGAAACCCATACATGAATATTGTATCTTCATTAAAAGCACAGGTAACACTTGAAACCATGCCTGAAGCATGGGGAATCGCATCTGCCGTTGATATCTACGACTGTGATCCGGAAAAGATCCGGGATGCGGCATTTATCAAATCCTTTGTGGTGCAGCTCTGCGAATTGATTGATATGAAGCGCTTTGGAGAAACCCAGGTGGTTCATTTTGGAGAAGATGAAAAAGTGGCGGGATTTTCCATGGTACAGCTCATTGAAACATCCCTGATATCCGCCCATTTTGCCAACTTGACCAACACTGTATACCTGGATGTATTCAGCTGTAAAACATATGACCCTGAAATGGTCAAACAATTTGCCCAAAACAGTTTTGGCGGCTCTTTTTCCAGGATCACCGTCACCCACCGGCTCTAATGGGCAGGATAAAACATGTCCTGTACCAGGATCCGGCCCAGTGCAGACGAATATGGGAAAACCTGTGGCCCGGCCGGGTCCTGTTTGACATGTGGCCGGTAAGGTGGTGTTTTCACAAGGCCTATGACCGGCCCCTGGCATTTCATGCGGCAGAACAGGCAGGACGGCCCATAGGCCTGCTGGCCCTGTCCTGGCATGGGGAAGCCGGAAATTATGTCCAGTTTCCCGGAGAAACCTGGCAGGGCAGAACCTGGATTGAACAAAACCGCATCATCGCCAGTACCCCCGAAATACTCCAGGACCTGCTGGATGCGGTACCGGGTCCGGTTCACCTGCGGTATATCAAATGCCGGGCCGGAAAAACAGGCGCCGGCATGCTGGCTCCTGATGAAACAAGATACCTGTTTTTTCCGGCATGCTTTCGGTATAATTTTGATACCTATTGGCAGTCCTTTGCCGGCAAAACCCGCAAAAAACTGGCCGCAGACATCAGAAAACTCGAAGCCCATGATGTGTGCATCTCTCCTGGCGGGCTGTCAGATATAAAACATCTGTTCCAGCTGAATATCAACGCATTCGGGCCGAATGCCTATTTCAGTGATCCCCGGTTTCTGCGGGCATTTGAACTGCTGGCTGATTTTTTCAACAAAATGGGCCTGCTGCAGATGACCTGCGTCTACATCAGGGGAAAACTGGCTGCCGTTGATATGGGGGCTTTGTGGAAAGGCACCTATACCCTGCTGGCCGGCGGTACCAGCTCGGAATTTCCCGGTGTGGCCAAACTCATCAACCGCCATCACCTGCAATGGGCCTGCAGCCGGCACCTGAAGTATGTGGATTTTCTGTGCGGAGACTTTAACTGGAAACAGCGGTTCCGGCTGGTTCCCATTCCCTTGTATGCACTTACCACCCATAAATCCATTCAGAAACCGGTTATGCATGGAGAAGAACGCCATGTCCGCTGCGCCTAACGTCCAGAAAGTGCTTGTGGCGGGCACCACTGCCGACTACATCCAATGGATCAGAAACACATGTCCGGGACAGGCTCTTTTTCTCACAGCCCCCCACGTACGGGAAAATGCACAAGAACCCCCTCCCGACCCATCCGAGGAGCTGGTGTGTCCTTTGTCCGATGTTTCCGGCATCATGCCGGTACTGGCGGTTCATCTGGAAAAACATAACCAGAAACTCACCGGCATTGCCTGCTTTGACTGCGAATCCATGGTGACAGCCGCCCTTCTCTCAGAGAACCTGGGGCTTGTGTATCCGGATGTAACAGCGATTCAGAACTGCAGAAACAAGCTGGTTTCCAAACAATTGTGGCAGGCCCGAAAAATCTCCTGCCCCCAGGTATGGCCGGTACACTGCGCGGATGACGTGGTCCGGCTGCTGGCAGATGTTACCGCAGGGCTGGTGCTGAAACCGGCGGTGGGCAGCGGCAGTGAGCTGGTGTTTCACTGCCAAAACAGGGCAGACGCGCAAAAGTCATGGGAAACACTGGCCGCCGGCCTGGAAAAAAGAAAGCAGAACCCTTTGTTAGACCATCCTGACCGCCTGATACTGGCGGAAGAACGGATTTGCGGACCTGAATACAGCTGTGATTTCATCCTCACTCCGGACAGCCTGACCCTGGTACGTCTGGCCAAAAAAATTACCCCGCCAGGCCTGCCGTTCGGAACAGCCGCAGGATATGAAATCCCCGGGGCCCTGCCGCCGGGAATGTCCATGGCATCACTGACCGGACAGATGGAAAAGGCCGCCAGAACCCTGGGCATCCACACCGGCATCTGCATGGTGGATTTTGTGGTGAAGGACAACCGGCCGTATTTTATTGAAATGACCCCCCGGCCGGGAGGAGACTGTCTCCCCCAGCTGCTCATGGTAGCGGCAAATCTGGATATAATAAAACTGGCCCTGGATGTGGCGGCAGATCTGCCATGGCATCTGGATGATATCCTGTTCACCCCCCATATGGGCATCCGCATCCATGCAAAAAAAAACGGAATGCTTACGGCGGTCGATTCCCGGAACCTTGCTTCAGACCCCCGTGTAAAGCAGCTGCATCTCATCCGGAAACCAGGGCATATAATCACCATGCCTCCCGAAGATTATGATTCATGGCTTCTGGGGCATATGATCATCAATACCCGGGGGTGGAATTTTCCGGAAACGCGGGCCATGCTCATGGCCCGGCGCCTGGAAATCGCGATCCAGCCGTGAACCAGCCGCCTGCCCCGTCCCATCCTGTCATGTCCGCCGTTTTTCTCAAAGACCAGATTGTTCCGCTGTTCAAGCAGAAACAGCAATATCTTGATGCGGTTAAAGCCCATGGGACCCCCCTTTATCTGGTGATTTCCGATGTGCTCACAGAACAGGCACATAAATTTAGATCCGTATTTCAGGCCCATCTTCCCAGAACCCGGTTTTACTATGCCATGAAAAGCAATTCTCTGCCGGATATATCGCGCATACTGGTAAGCCGGGGATGGGGACTGGATGTGTCTTCAGGCATGGAACTGGCAGCTGCCCTGGATCTGGGTGCAGATGACATCATTTTCAGCGGTCCGGGCAAAACCATGGCAGAACTGGAACTGGCTGCGGCTTACCCGGACCGGGTTACTCTGCTGCTTGACAGCACAGGAGAATGCCGCAGGTTGATGGCCCTGCTGGAAAAAAAACAGCAGCCGCTTTGTGCAGGTATCCGGATAAACTGCCAGCCTGAGGGATTGTGGCAGAAATTCGGCATCATGCCGGAACAACTGCTGCCTTTGTACCGGGATATCCAGGCCCATCCGTTTTTAGAATGCACAGGTCTGCAGTTTCATTCTTCCTGGAACATGACCCCGGACCGGCAGATTGATATCATCTGCCGCCTGGGACGGCTGCTCCGGGACATGCCTGCAGATTTTCTGAAAACCTGGCGGTTTTTAGACATCGGCGGCGGGTACTGGCCGGAAAAAGGAGAATGGCTGGTATCGGAAGATCCGCTGCGCCATTATCACCTGCCGGCAGAACCCCTGGAAACTTTTGCCCAAAAAATAACCGCTGCCCTGAAGGAACATATCCTGCCCGTGGCAGACCCGTGCATCTGTTTTGAGCCTGGACGGTGGATCTGCAGCGATG
>JAABRW010000217.1 GCA_011390695.1 Desulfotignum sp. | reverse complement strand
ATGGTGGTCTATGAAATACCTGCGGTCCACCCTGTCCATGGCCTCCAGGATCGCATCCACCTGCCGGCCCCCGGTTTCCCGATCTGTGACAAATCGTGTGACATAATTACTGACGCTTTTGAGCATCCTTTCTTTTTCCGGATTTTTTTCCATGGTGCTCCCCTATTTTCCTGAAATCATTTTCAAATTTTTTTGTATTTCCGGGAATCGAATTGCTGCAGCAGGATGATTTCAATAGGCGGACCTTCGCCTTCCACAAACCGGTGTTCTCTGCATATCTGTAAATCATGAATCTGCATTATCACAGTTCCCGGATGGGTTGACGGGCCCTGTTGCCAGGGCCCGTGCGGTTTTTATTAAAACTAATTTACAGCCCGGTTACCACCAGATTGTTCTGGAGCATTTTTACGCCTGCCGGGTGAAGAGCTGCATTGGCAGCTGACTGACGGGCGGCCCAGTTCGGAACCGAACCGGTAAGCTCCACCACCCCGTTGGAGACAGACACCTCTATATCATCCGCATCCACAATGGCCCGTGCTTCCAGAGAGGTCACAATATCTTCTGCAATCACCTTGTCAAGCACATCATCTGTGGGGGTGACCGCCACATGGTTTTCAATGAAAATAACACCGGCTTCCGGGGCAACCAGATCTTCCAGAAAAGTTCTTTTCCAGTATGCGTCAACCGTACCCTTCAGGGTTACCACGCCGGCATCCACCAGCACATCCAGATCAAGCACATCGATATCCGGATTGGCAGCCAGTTTGGTAAGGATATTTTCCTTGATTTCCGCATCTGTGGGTATCTGCACCGCAGAAGGATATTTCACCACCATCAGGTTATCCACTTCAATCACTCCCAGAATGGCCAGGGCATCGTCAGTGGCCGCGGATTTGCCAAGAAGCGTGGGTGCCTCACCTGTCAAGGTAACCCGGCCGTTATCCACGGTCACCTCAACTTTGGATGCATCCACCCGGGTATCTCTGGTGAGTTCGTACACAATATCCTGTTTGATCAGTTCGTCTGTTCTCATGGTATTCCTCCTTTTTGTTTTTTTCATTTTAAATTTACCGCCTGCAGCCTGATCCTGGTACAGGTCGTATGCAGGATCTTACATATCTCTGCTGGATATTTTTAAGATAATACATCCGCCACCAGCACATCCATCAGTGAAATACTGTATATTAAAAATATCCGGCCTGTAGGTGGACAGTGCTTTTTTTCATGGTTGGCGGCAGGAAAATCCGGCTTTTTCTACGCATGGGGCTGCTACTTTGCCGACACCGGCAGATAAACCCTGAAGACGGATGAAGCTCCGCGAATCAGGCAATTTCATCATTGCACCGCATGCAGCTGACCGGATTCCCGGGGGGTCAGCCTGTCCACCATAAGCCCTTTGGACAGGGCAGGATAGGATGCAGCAGGAAACAATGCAGCATAACTTTTCTGGCGTTTATCCCCGGGAAGGACCGCACACCGGGGAACCTGGTGATGAAACCGCACAAGGTCGGCATAATTTTTTGCAAGGACAGGCGGATTGTCCAATGCAATGACAATTACACCGGTGATATATCCGGGCAGTGCTTTAATGCCGGTCTCCACCATATCCAGGGCATCCGGCCCGCCATTGTCCACTGCAATGCATACAGGATAACCTGACAGGGCTGCACCGATTTCCCACTGTTCCTCATTTACCACAACAGCGATGTCATCGATTCCGGTTTCAAGAATAGTGTCTATACAAAAATTTATTTTTGCTGATTTTGTATTAGAAATTGTCCCATGTGATGCCTGTGTTTTTTTCCGGGTATGACCTGCCAGTACCACAACACCTACTGAAGTATACATTATTGTTTCTCCTTTTTGCGGGTTGCACTTCATTTTGTTTTTTCGCTCTTTTGCTTTATTCATCGCCTGCAGACAACTGCATTTTTTTCAGATCCAGACAACAAATACAGGAAAAACCAAAACCTTATATCTCTTTTAGAATAGAAAACCAGATAAAAAAATCCGTAAAAGCCTGTAACCGCATCCTGTCGACACCCCAGGCATGATGAAGGTGCCAAAGGGACAAATATGTGCAGAAAACCGCCATGGGCAAGCAGGAACGCATGATTCAGCCGAAAAAAACCTGTAGGAGAAATGTGTTTTCCATACAGGATTGATATCGCAAAAATACACTTTTTCCTCCATTGTCCGCAGCACGGCACCCCGTTATTCTGAGCAAAGATACCCGCAGCACCATGAAAAAAAACTTTCCTGATGAAAACATGGATCTGTACCAGATTGTTGATGCACCGGATGAAAACTGGCAGGGCCCTGTGGGTGTGATTACTGATCCCCTCAAAACCCTTGGCACATATTGAGATCGTTGCCTGGCGCGAAGTCATGACCAGTGAAACCAGTAATTATGACATTGCCTTTTGTGAAGGCAGTATCAGCAGCAAAAGTGACCTGGAGCGCATCCGGCAGATCCGGAAACAGGCAGATATCGTGGCAGCTTTAGGCACCTGCGCATCCATATTTATTTTGTGGCCGGTCCTGATTTAATGAATATACCGGCACTTTTTTCTTTGCTGGACAGCGAACCGGAACTGGTGCAGCGGGCGGTCCGGCTCAACAACAACTTTGACCAACTTTTTCCCAAAGCCAGATCCGCTGCTGCGCAGCTGGGGATGCTGGTACGGGCGTTATGATCCCTGCATTTCCTGTTCCACCCACTGACAGCCGGCAATCATGGCCTGGCAGCCCCGGTTTTTTTGTAATTGATGCAGAAAAACCAAGCATATCAATAAAATTATTGAGACTTTAAGACATCCATGATATTTGCAAGATAGTTGCGTTTTGGAGAGCTGTGTCTTAACACAGGGCGGACTTGGATAAACTCAAAAACAGCATTGTTATCAGCCAGAAAAATCTGTAACATCAACAAATGCACGCTTCGGACAGTTAAAAAAGGCTTAACATGTTAGCAAATACTTCCTATGAAGAATTGGAAAAACGGGTCCAGGAGCTGGAAAAAATTGAATACAAGTACAAATCTTCCAAGGAAGCATTGCAGGAAAGTGAAAACATGTTCAAAATGCTTTATGAAAAAGCTCCCCTCGGGTATCAATCACTTGATGAAAATGGCCATTTTATTGTTGTCAACCAAACATGGCTGGACACCCTCGGATATACCAGAGAAGAGGTGATCGGCAAATCATTTGCTGACTTTCTGCATCCTGACTGGCGGGATCATTTCAAAGAAAATTTTCCACGGTTTAAGTCCATCGGAGAAATTCTGGGGGTTGAGTTTGAAATGGTCAAAAAAAATGGAACTCTCATTCTGGTTTCTTTTACCGGAAAGATAAGCAGGGACAAAAAAGGCAATTTTCAGCAGACCCATTGTATCTTTCATGACATCACCGAGCGCAAGCAGATGGAAACGGATTTGCGCAGATCCCGGGATGGACTGGAGGAACAGGCTCGAAAACGCACAACTGAATTGGAAAAGCTGAATGAAGCATTGAGAATGGAGGTCGAGAAGCGCAAGAAATTCGAGGCCGATCTGAAATTGCAGAATAAAAAAATTTTGAAAGCGCAGGAACGCCGAAAATATTTATCCAAAAAACTGGTGGAGATCCTGGAAAAAGAACGCCGGGCGATAGCCGAGTCCCTTCATAATGATATCGGACAAATATTGGCAAAACTCAATATGGATCTAGATGATCTGATAGATGCAAGCGAACATGCACCCATCAAGACAGATGCACTAGTCCAGATACAAAGCAGCATCATGGAATCGATGGATTATGTCAGCTGGCTGGCTGGTAATCTCAGGCCGCACATTTTGGAAAACCTTGGGATGATTCCGGCCATCAGAAACATGTTG
>JAABRW010000216.1 GCA_011390695.1 Desulfotignum sp. | reverse complement strand
AGGTTTCCGGCAAGACGTCGCCGTCATGCGATTCATCCTCTATCAAAATCATTTTCTCGTCTTTTTCAACCATCCCGGTCTTGATCAGAAAGCGGATCGCCATATCGGAAAAGGTATTTGTTTCATCCTCAAGGCTGACAGGATAAACCCCGTAGGACAGGGCCGGAAAATTGTTTGTTTCAGCATCACCGCCAAAGGAAAGTATCCAGGAGTCCGGCTTGAATCTGGAGATAAAACATGCGGTGCCCTTGCTTTGCGTGTGGGCCAAGATATAGCGCACATGTAGCGCGTTGGCGGATTCAACCGTATTCAGGGAAAAGAGGTCCTGGACACGGACACTCTCTGAACCCGCACCTGTCCTGAAATATGCAGGCAAATCGGCCAGGGCCTGGACAGATTTTCGCTCCCCCTCGGCAGATGTGGCTATTTTGGCTATCATTTCAACAGTCTCCACAGGATATTTTCCTATGGCCGTCTCTTCGGACAGCATCACCGCGTCTGTCCCGTCAAAAATCGCATTGGCCACATCAGATACCTCGGCACGGGTCGGCCGGATATTCTCTGTCATGGACAAGAGCATTTGTGTCGCTGTTATCACGGGGCGGCCCAGAAGATTGGCCTTGTTGATCAGTTTTTTCTGAACGGCAGGCACATCCTGTATCGGGATCTGAACCCCCAGATCTCCGCGTGCAATCATGATGGCATCTGCCGCAGTGACAATTTCATCGAAATTGGCAATGGCCTCGGCCCGTTCGATTTTGGCAACCACATATGCGGACTGCCCGTGTTTTTGTGCAAAGGCCTTTACCTTGCGGATGTCGTCGGCTGACTCTGCAAATGAAACCCCGAAGGCATCCACTCCCTCCTCCAGGGCAAAGGCCACAAATTCAAGGTCTGTATCCGACACTGCATCAGCGAATATCTTTACCCCGGGAAGGTGTAATCCCTTGTAGGATAGAAGCGGGCCGCCGATAACCGTCCGACAGAAAACCTTATCCCCGGAAACCTTCTCCACCTGCAGCTGTATGAATCCGTCATTAAGAAAAATCAGGCTGCCGGGATTCACGCTCTCGGGCAGCCTCTTATATTCGACGGGTATCTGATCGGCCGTGCCCACAGCATCCTGGACGGTCAATATGACTTCATTGCCTTTTTCCAGCAGCAGCGGTTCATTCATGAGTTTGCCGATGCGTATTTTGGGGCCGGGAAGATCCGCCATGATCATGCAGGACCGTTCAGTTCTTGCCGCCACGGCACGTATGCGGCGGATATCTTCCTTGTGCCCCTCCATGGTTCCATGGGCAAAATTGAGCCGCGCCACATTCATCCCCTGGAGAATTAACTGCTCCAGCACAGCTTCTGATCGGGAGGCCGGACCTATGGTGCAGACAATTTTGGTTTTATGCGCCGGCAACCTCATCCAAATTCTCCTGAATAATTATAACCAATCATTTTTATGAAAATAACATACCGTCACCTGCTTATCCATCAGGCAAACACTGTATATTGAAGAATCCTGTCATGTAGAGGGAACACAGGAAAAAATGCCTCCGTTTTATCACTGCTCTGAGCGAATTCAATCAGGATTTGGATGCCACAATGAGCACAGCTGCACATACCCTGCCTTGTCCGGCTAAAGTCCGGCGGGTTACACTCTTCTTCGTCCTTGAATTACCTGGATCAGGATCACAATGATGGCGATCACCAGCAGGGCATGAATGATACCGCCCATCGTATAGCCGGTCAACAATCCCAGCGCCCACAAAATTAATAGAATCACAAATATGGTCCAAAGCATGGCAGACCTCCTGTTTAATAAGGGTTGAAGTGATGCTCCCCCTGCAAAAAATGGGGCTTATATTGATTACTATTCAATTTTTGTGCCATGTATCTAATGTTCCCTGTTTAAGACACCTATCTTTCTGATAATGTAACATATTTTAAAAAGACCGGCATTCCGACACGGCCGTTGATGGTCATCTGAAAAGGTCACATGCAACCAGTGGTCGCATATGACCGGTGAGAGGGGTGCCTCATGAATCCCGGAAGAAAAGCGGCCGGCAGAAAAAGAAGCCTCGATTTTTTCTACCCCCCTGCTATATCAATATGCAGTATTGCCTGCTGATAATCAGCGCAGCACTTTTTCCATGCCGTCATGTGCGATCTGGACTTTCACCCCTCTTTCTGCGGCCATTTTCCGCAGTTTGGCCCCCAGCTTTCTTTCATCGGATGCAACAATTTCCGAGCCGCAATGGGTGATGATCATTTCCGGCACATGCTCTTTGCTGCACCAGGTCAGCTGGGTCTGGACCGGGGTATGGCCGATGAGGGTGTCGTTGGATTTGCGTACCATGGAGCGGGTGACGGTGGCACCGTCTCCGATATACAGCCGCACATGTTTCAATGCCTTGTTCCGGGATTCAATGTACACCACATCAGGGGCGTAAAATATGGTGACCCTTCCTGCCGTGATACGGTACCCCACAGCAGGCGCCCGGGTGGAATGCAGCAGCGGGAAAGCCTCAAAAGTTATGCCTTTGATGGTTTCAGGACTTTCCATAGCAAGCGTTCTTTTGTCGATGTTGCTGAATTCCTCCTGGTCTTTTACCTTGTCCCATCCCTGGCTGGTGGCATACACGGCACACGGGGCCCCGTCAATTAATCCGCCGGCATGGTCCGGGTGAAAATGGGTCAGAACAATGGCATCCGGATCAACTTTTTCAATCTTTTTCTGCCAGGTGCTGCCGCAGTCCACCATGATCTGTCTGCCCAGATAGGACACCAGCAAAGAAGCATGCATCCGGTGCCGGCGGTTGCTGTGATCAATATATCCCCTGGTTCCCAGAAAGGTCAGTTTCATACCCCTTGCTCCAGTATTTTTTGAAACTTTTCTTCGCCAATAATCCTGATGTTTTTTGTATTTTTTGCCTCTTGGCGTTTTTTGCCCGGATCTTTTCCCGCCACCAGGTAATCTGTCTGGCTGCTGATGCTGGAAGTTGCCCTTGCTCCCTGTGCTTCCACTTTCTGCTCGGCCTCGGACCTGGTATATGCTTCAAGTTCTCCTGTAAAAACAAAAGTAAGCCCTTTCAACGGGCCCTCTTTGTTTTTGCGCATATCTGTAATTTCAATGCCTTTTTCAAAAAGGTGTTTCAGCACTTTCCGGTTGGTTTTGTCACGAAAAAAACCTGATATGCTTTCTGCGACTTGGGGACCGACTTCCGGCACCTTCTGGAGATCAGAGACAGATGCCTGCTGCAGTTCTTCCAGGCTGCCGAAATGCCGGGCAAGGACCTGGGCCATGTGTATGCCCACATGGCGGATCCCCAGGGCATACAGAAACCGGTCAAGTCCGGCTTTTTTTGATGACTGAATGGATGTATAAAGCTGTTTCGCAGATTTGTCGGCAAAGCCTTCAAGGTTTTTTATGTCTTCAATGGTGAGTTCGTACAAATCGCCGATATCCTGCACCATGTTTTTTTCCACCAGTGCGCCGGCGGTCTTGTTTCCCAGATGGGTGATATTCATGGCCTGTCTGGAGGCATAGTGAATAATGGCGCCTTCCAGCTGGGCGCGGCAGGCCAGCCCGCCGGGGCAGAAATGGCAGGCACCCTCTTGAAAAATGCCGGATCCGCATACCGGACAGTTTTCAGGCATGGCAAAGGGCTCGGACCGGGTTCTGCACTGCTCTTTCAACCGTTCCACCACCTCGGGTATGACATCACCGGCCCTTTCCACCCGGACCTTGTCTCCGGATCTTATATCCTTTTGCCGGACTTCATCTGCATTGTGCAGTGTTGCCCGGCTCACTGTGACCCCGCCCACATCAACCGGCTCCAGAAGCGCCACCGGGGTCAGTTTTCCGGTTCTGCCCACCTGGACGACA
>JAABRW010000215.1 GCA_011390695.1 Desulfotignum sp. | reverse complement strand
GCACAAAATCCCTTTTTCCTGGAGCGCTTCGCAGATGTGTCTGGCACCGCCTGAAATATTTTCGTGCAGCTCGATGGCGATCATCAGGCCGATACCCCGGACCTCTTTGATGGCCGGATGCTCGATTTTCTGCAGCTGTTCCAGAAAATAGGCCCCCATGTCAGCGGCGTTTTCAATCATGTTTTCTTCTTTCAGCACCTTGAGGGCGGCCCGGGCCACGGCACAGGCCAGGGGGTTGCCGCCGAAGGTGGAGCCGTGCTGACCCGGCTGGAGCAGGCCCAGTACCGCTTCATTGGACAGCACTGCCGATACCGGATAAAACCCGCCGGACAAAGCCTTGCCGATGAGGGTGAGGTCCGCCTGTACCCCTTCATGCTCTTCAGCCAGCAGTTTGCCTGTGCGGCCCAGACCGGTCTGGATTTCATCTAAAATCATGAGCACGTTCTTTTGGGTACAGATCTCTCTGACCCGCTTGAGATAGCCTTTGGGCGGAATGATCACCCCTGCTTCTCCCTGGATTGGCTCCACCAGGAACGCCACTGTGTCCGGGGTGATGGCAGCCTCCAGGGCATCGGCATCCCCGAACGGAATCACGGTGAATCCCGGGGTGAACGGCCCGAAGTTCTGCCGGGCATTCTCGTCCGTGCTGAACCCGATGATGGACAGGGTCCTGCCATGGAAATTGTCCGAGCACACGATAATGTCTGCCCGGCCCCGGGCCACGCCCTTGGATTCATATCCCCATTTTCTGGCGCATTTGATCACGGTTTCTACCGCCTCTGCGCCGGAGTTCATGGGCAGAACCTTGTGGGAGTCGGTGAGCTCGCACAGTTCTTCATACAAGAGTGCCAGCTGGTCATTGCGGAAGGCCCGGGAGGTGAGGGTGAGTTTTTGTGCCTGGTCCTTCATGGCCTGAAAGATTTTCGGATGACAATGTCCCTGGTTCACTGCGGAATAGGCAGACAGACAGTCCAGGTATTTGTTGCCTTCCACATCCCAGACCCAGATGCCGGATCCTTTGCTGAGCACCACGTCCAGGGGCTTGTAGTTTTTTGCCCCGAACTGGTTTTCTTTTTTTATCAGTTCTGTTGTTTTCATAGTGAATTTCCTGTGTATATTATCCCGGGCTGCCTGAAAAAGCTCAATCCATGCCCATCAGGGCCTCCACCCGGGCGATCTCCGTGAGAAGCTGTTCTTTTTCTTCCGGGGTCAGGTCCGGGGCGGACAGTTTTTTCTGCAGCGCCAGAAGGATCATCTCCTCTCTGTATTCTCTGCAGGTGTAGGAGCTGGTTTGGTTCTCAGGTTTCATGGGTACTGGTTTTTTCCTTTTCCAAAATGCGTTACGCACTGGTTCCATATGGGTGTTAAGATTGTTTACCATATTTTCCAGGAAAAAACCAGGTGCAGGGCAAGTCAGGTGGGCAATCAATTCAGATCCACCAGCAAAATTGATTTTCAAATAATTCGGTCAGTTTTCAGGCGATGCAGATTTTCAGGCAATGCATGTGAGCGGCATGGGGGTGTCTGCCCGGTTTCCATCAAAGTGAGTTACAGCGGCTGTGGAAACAGTGCCGGACAATGCCAGTGCATCCTGTGCTGCAGTGCGGCAGACGGTTTTGAGAAGGGCCTGCTGTTTAGGGGTCATGCCGGCAAGAGCTGCGTTGTCCTGCATCAGCTCGGACATGGAAGAGGAGATGAACAAAGATACGATGGTGTCGGCATTGTGTTTCATGGTTCTTTCCTTTCATGTTCATAAAATGAACCGGGTGCAAAGATATATGCTGTTGTTTAACAGCAAGTTTCAAGCCATCCCATACCGAAAAGATGGCAGGTATGGCTGAAATACCTGAAAACAGGGGTTTTGCACCGTAAGCCGGTAGCAGGACCCAGGGATTTCAGTACCGGCAAAACCGTAGCAATGAATATACATGTAGCTGTTATGGTACATTCCGGCTGGACTGGTCCGTAAAAACAATTTTTTTCTCGACATTTCAGGTTACCGGAATTATAACAGCATCAGGTGTATCAAAATGAATACAATAAAAGAACTGAACAGACAGCTCAGATTATATGAGCAGATATTTGACAATATCAATGCCGGGGTGATGGTGATCGATGCCCATGGATATATCACCCATTTCAGCAGGCAGTACGGCCGGTTTCTGAACCTGGACCCCAAAGCCCAGATCGGCCGGCACTGCACCGAGGTGGTGGAAAACACCCGCATGCACATTGTGGCCCGTACCGGAAAAGCGGAAATCAATAAATCCCACCGCATCAAAAGCCAGGACATGGTGGTGCAGCGAATTCCCATAAAACAAGACGGACAGGTCATTGCGGTTTACGGCCAGGTCATGTTCAAGAATGTGGCTGAAGTCCGGGAACTAGCTGCAAAATTGTCTGAACTGGAGTCCAGGGTCCAGCTGTTTGAAAAAGAGATCTTTGACCTGCGGGCCACAAAATATACATTCAACTGCATCGTCGGCCGCAGTGATGCCATCACCGCCCTCAAACAGGAGGCGGCAAAGGCGGCAGCCAACAATTCCGCCGTACTGGTGACCGGAGATAGCGGCACCGGCAAGGAGCTGTTTGCCCAGGCCATCCACAATGCCGGCCCCAGAAAACTGCACCCGTTTGTAAAAATCAATTGTGCCGCTATCCCCCGGGACCTGCTGGAGTCAGAATTGTTCGGATATGAAGAAGGGGCGTTTACCGGGGCAAGAACAAAGGGAAAGCCCGGAAAATTCGAGCTGGCTGACAAAGGCACCATATTCCTGGACGAGATCGGGGACCTGCCCCTTACCATGCAGCCCAAACTGCTCCGGGTACTTGAGGAAAAAGAGTTTGAACGTATCGGCGGCACAAAGATCATCCGGTCTGATTTCAGGGTCATCTGCGCAACCAACCAGAATCTGGAAGAAATGATGGCCAAAAAGCGGTTCCGGCGGGACCTGTTTTACCGGTTGAACGTCATCCAGATTCACATTCCGCCCCTGCGGGAGCGGACGGCGGATATCCTGCCTCTGGCCCGGCATATGCTGAAAAAGATTGCAAAAGAGGCCGGCCGTCCGGCCATGCGGATAGAAAAGAATGCAGCAGAAGAACTTGTGCAGTACCATTGGCCGGGAAATGCCAGGGAACTGTCCAATGTACTGGAGCGGGCCATGTACGCCTCAGGAAGCGATACCATCTACAAAGGAGATCTGCCTTTCACCCTGACCCCAGGCCGGGATGTTGCCGGCAGGCGGTCAAAGCCCTCTTTGAAAACCGCCCGGGATGAAGCCCAGATCACAGCGATCCACCAGGCCCTGGCAAAAACCGGGTATAACAAGGCAAAGGCGGCCACGCTGCTGGGCATTCACCGGACCCTTTTGTACAAAAAGATGAAAAAATACGGTATTGCCCTGGCACCGGAATAGACTCATCTGCGCAGCAGCATCGGGACCAGGAACACAAAGCAGGCCACAAAGAAAAACAAAGCCCCCCAGAAACCCATCCAGTCTTTAGCGCGGACCGCGGCTGTCAGAAAAAAGACCGCTGAGATGATGAACAGGCCCCACCCCCATATCTGGCATTTTTTTTCAAATCCATTCACGCGGCTGGGGCCCTGTGCCTATTGTTTGATCCATCTGGGGATCTGGAACTGATAATCTTTATAAGGTTTGGTGGGCGGATCCGTGAAGATGGCCACCATTTCCCCGTCCTGCACCTGGTAATGGGCAATGGGCACATCCCCGCCGGCCCGCATGACATGGTCCTCATCCCATTTCCACCACCCGGTTTCTCCTTTGTAGCCCTTGGTGGCGATGTAATCGACCACGGCATCGTGGCTTTTTTCATCCCCCACTGCCTCGACTGCAGTGGCCCATGCCTTGACACCGGAGTAAGCTGCCCAGGA
>JAABRW010000214.1 GCA_011390695.1 Desulfotignum sp. | reverse complement strand
TCCATGATCTCCACCGCCGTGGTTTTCCCGGCTCCGTTGGGACCCAGCAAACCGAAACAGGTCCCGGCCGCAATGGCCAGGCTGATGCCGGCCACAGCCGGCCGGCCGTTGTAGGATTTTTTCAGTGCATCCACCTGTATGATGGTCTGTTTTGGCACGATAGCATTGCTCCCTAAGCGACTAGATAAAAGAACCCGCTGCCATGATATTTTCTCACCAGTTTTGTGCCCGGCCGGCAAAACCGGTTATGATGTGTCTTAACAAAAAAAGGCTTTCAGCACAATGCTGAAAGCCTTTGATTATGTTTGTGGCGTCCCCAAGGGGATTCGAACCCCTGTCGCCGGCGTGAAAGGCCGGTGTCCTGGACCGGGCTAGACGATGGGGACGCATTTGATTTTCTGGTATCGGGTGCTCGTTAATGGTGGGCCGTGCTGGGCTCGAACCAGCGACTCTCTGCTTAAAAGGCAGATACTCTGCCAACTGAGTTAACGGCCCGAGGGCACTTCCAAAAAACAAAGGCGAATTTATATGCTTTTCCAGAAGTTGTCAACTCTTTTTTTTATTTTTTTCCAATTAACCGGTCTCTTGAATCTGATCGACAATGCTAAAAAATGCATCCACTACCTGGGGATCGAACTGAGTGCCTGAATTTTCACGAATTGTTTTGAGTACGCGGCTCATTTCCATTTCCTTTCTATAAGGCCGATCCGATGCCATGGCATCAAAACAATCCGCCACAGACATAATCCGGGCCAGCTTGGGAATAGCTTCACCTGCAAGTCCATCCGGATATCCTTTTCCGTCAAACCGTTCATGATGGTGTCGGATAATATCCACCTCCCGGTCCCACAATCCCAGATTGCTGATAATGTCGGCACCAATGGCTGGATGCGCTTTGATTTTTTCAAATTCTTCATCCGTCAACCGACCGGGCTTGAGCAGAATATCATCCCGGATACCGATTTTACCGATATCATGCAGCATACCGGCAACATTGATCACATCCAGTTCTTCTTCACCGCATCCCATTTCCATGGCGATCATACGGGCATACTTTGCCACCCGGGTGGAATGCCGGCGGGTATAAAAATCTCTGACTTCCAGGGCCGTAACAAATGCAAACAACGTGGCAAACAGATTGTCATAAATATTTTCATACAACGCGACATTTTCAATGGCACCCGCTGCTTTTTGGGTGATAAAACTCAGGTAATAGATATCTTTTTCATTAAAAATCCGGTCTTTATCAAAAATGAATGCGGACGCCACGCCAAACACATTTTCCCGAATCTTCAACGGCACCACCATAACGGATTGAACCGCCGCATCCATCCGGCTGTTTTCAGCAGTATCCGGTATCAGCCAGGGAAGTGATCCCTTTGCCACACTTTCTTTAATATACATTTGAATAGGATCAGGGATATCGGATGCAAAATGTTCGGGCACGTGTAAAACACCATTTTCAGGACAGGCACTGGCAACCTGAATCAAAGTCAAAGATTTTTCAGAAAAAATATGAAAAAACACCTTGTCTGCATGAAGTTCTTCCACTCCCAATTCCACAACTTTGTTGAAAATACCATGACTGGAATCCGCCGATGAAAAGTCTTCCATGACCCGATTCAGGGTGTTGACCTCTTCCACCCGTTCCTCTAACTGCACATTCAACTCTTTGAGTCGGGTCTGGCGGGCCACCTCTTCCTTGAGGATCAGATTTTCCACAAACAGTTCACGCTCTCTGAGAATCCGCCGAAGTGTCAATTCCATCTGCTCTAAGTTCACCGGTTTGATGAGATAATCCACCACCCCGTTTTTAAGGGTCTGAATGGTATTTTCCAAAGACGGATATCCAGTCATCACCACCACCGGAAGCGTGTTTTCGATCTGTCTTATTCTTTCGGCCAGTTCAAGACCATCCATCACCGGCATATTGATATCTGTAAAAATACAGGCGATCTGGGGCACCTCATTTATAACATCCAGAGCATCGGCCCCGTTTTCGGCCGTATACACTTCATACCCCTTTCTCATGAAATACTCCTCGGTCACTTCCCGAATGGCCTCTTCATCATCCACCACCAAAAGCTTTATGGGGTTGTCGGTCATCGTCATATCCCATACCTGTCTGAAAAAATTTTTTATGACACCACTTTAATCTTCCTCTTCAAATGTGTATAGGAAAGGATCCATTTAATCAACAAAAAACAAAACAATCGCACAGACCGATCTAAAATGAATATAATTCTTAATTTTATCAAAAAATAAATCATTTGTTCTTGACAAATAAAAATATTAAAAATATTATTTCCCATAATTGATAAATTAGCTCTGTTAAAATGGAATGACACCCATGGATAAAATTGATTTACAGATTCTGCAGATTCTGCAAAAAAAAGCACGAATTCCCAATGTCGAGGTGGCCAGAACCATCGGCATGGCGCCTTCCGCCGTGCTGGAACGTATCAAAAAACTGGAGGCATCCGGGGTGATTCAGGGATATGAGGTCCGACTCAATGCGGACATGTTTCATCGTGCCATGGTGGCGTTTATAGAAATCACCGTGTCAGATCCGGTCGATTTTCCGGAAATCGGTGATGCCCTGGCCGCCATCGACCAGGTCCAGGAGGTTCATTATCTGGCCGGTCAGGACTGTCTGATGATCAAGCTCAGGGTCAAGGACAACAGAGAACTGGAATCCCTTTTGTTAACCCGGATCAACAACATCCAGGCCGTGTCATCCACCCGGACCCGTATTGCACTTTCCACTTTCAAAGAAAGTGCCAAAATCGCTATTGACATTACTTCTTGATGCTTTTTGCCCTGATTTAAGTTGCACAGTACCTCAATGTTCACAACCCATTTATTTTTCGAGGAAATCAACCATGCCCATGTCAGACGCGTTTAAAAAAAGATTGTCCCGGAGACTGCCGGACATTGCCGAAACGTTTGGCACCCCGTTTCATATTTATGACGAGACCGGAATCTGCGACACCTGTGACCGTCTCAACGCCGCATTCGCATCCCTGAAAGGATTCAGGGAATATTTTGCGGTCAAAGCCCTGCCGAACCCGTCGATCATGACGCTTCTCAAGCAAAATGGATTCGGCTTTGACTGCAGTTCGGTTCCGGAACTGGTTCTGGCCAGAAAAATCGGATCCGCCGGCGAAGATATCATGTTCACTTCCAACAATACCTGTACCGCTCAGTTTCAGACCGCCATGGATCATGGTGGATCCATTTTGAACCTGGATGATCTCTCGTTGATCCAAAAACTGCCTGGAGTTCCGGAACTGATCTGTTTCCGATACAATCCCGGACCTGAAAGATCCGGCAATCATATCATCGGCAATCCGGTGGAAGCCAAATACGGGCTGACCCGGGACCAGCTGTACACCGCATATGATACGGCCGTCCGCATGGGTGTCAAACGGTTTGGCATTCATACCATGCTGGCATCCAATGAATTGAATCATACCTATATGGTGGAAACCGCAGACATGCTTTTGAATGTCATTTCCGATCTTCACCAAAAACTGTCCATTCAATTTGAATTCATCAACATCGGCGGCGGATTGGGCATTCCCTACGCCCCCGATGACACCCCCTTTGATCTGGCTGCCATGGCACAGGGCGTTACCCAAGGTTTGGATCAATTCAAAAAAACCACCGGCTGGGTCCCCAGGCTGTATATGGAAAGCGGTCGTTTTATCACCGGCCCCCATGGGGTTCTGGTCACCACGGTCATCAATCACAAGCAGATTTACCGGAATTATGTGGGCGTGGATGCATCCATGTCCGCTTTGATGCGGCCGGGGCTATATGGTGCCTACCACCATGTTCACATCCACGGCAAAGAGCATCTGCCGGCAGTCGGACCGGTGGACGTGGTGGGCGGGTTGTGCG
>JAABRW010000224.1 GCA_011390695.1 Desulfotignum sp. | reverse complement strand
AATCCCCAGGAAAGACTTATTTCACAAGTGGTGGATGTACTGAAAAAAGGGGGGATTATCGCCTACCCGACTGACACCTATTATGGTATCGGATGTGATATCATGAACAAAAAAGCCATTGAACAGGTGTATGCCATCAAGCAGCGCACCCAGTCCAAGCCGTTCAGTTTTATCTGTCCGGATCTCAAGGATATCGCCACCTATGCCAAGGTATCCAATGTTGCCTACCGGAATATGAAGCGGCTGCTGCCGGGCCCGTATACCTTTGTGCTCTCAGGATCCAGAATGGTTCCCAAGATCATGCTCACCAAGCGAAAAACAGCAGGCATCCGGGTGCCCGACCACATGATCGCCCTGGCACTGGCCAGGGAGCTGGGCAATCCCATTATATCCACATCTGCCACTGACCCGGAAGGCCGGGTTTTCCAGGATCCTTCCCTGCTCCATGATTTTTTCAAAAACCGTCTGGATGTGGTAATTGACGGAGGAGCGGTTCCGGGAACAGCGTCATCTGTGATCTCTTTAATTGATGATATACCGGAAATTATCCGTCACGGTGCCGGAGATGTTGAGATCTTTGAATAGGGTCCGGGCTATTTTGCGCAGAAAGGATATGGGGGTTTCCTTTGGATATACCGGAATCAGCCGGCCTTCAATGCCGGCCATCTCCCCTGCCCAGGAAACAGCATCATCCAGATTTCCCAGCCGGTCGATGAGATTAAGTTCCAGCGCACTCTGTCCGGTATAAATCCTGCCGTCTGCAAGCTTTGTCATATCTTCCAGTAATATGTTTCTGGCCCGGGAAGTGTCTGTGACAAACTGCAGATGCAGCTCATCCACCAGCTCCTGCAGCAGCTTTTTTTCATTTTCCCCAAGTTCCCGCAAAGGGGATCCCATGTCCTTGAATTCCCCGCTTTTGATAACCACAGGGGAAATCCCGATTTTTTTGGCCACCTCCATGATATTCACATATTCCATGATCACCCCGATACTGCCGGTAATGGTGCCTGGATTGGCCATGATTCCTTCAGCAGCTGCAGCCACATAATACCCCCCTGAGGCAGCAACCGATCCCATGGAGGCAACCACTTTTTTGGCTTTCCGGGTTTTCATCAGCTCTCTGAATATCTCCTGGGACGGCCCGATACCGCCACCCGGGCTGTCCACCCGGACGACGATGGCCTGGATTTTGTCATCATCCCTGAAGGTTGTAATGTTTTCAATGATTTTTTTGGATGACAGGATCGGGCCGGTCACCTCTATGATCCCGATATTTGCCCGGGATTCCTTATGGGTACCGGCGGTGTCCATCATCTTTGCACTTACAAATATCAGGGCTGTCACCCCCAAAAACAGGGCAGTGGCGCAGCAGGCCATCATTAACAAAAAGAACAGAACCGGGTGTCGTCGTGAAAACATAAATCATATCCCAAAAAAAACGGGCCGGATAAAATCGTATTTTACCCGGCCCTTGTTTATTAGTATCAAAACCCTGTGTGTTACAGAGCAAAAACAGTCTTATTCATCTTCTTTTTTATTTTCCTGGGCTTTGTTGGCTTCAATCTGTTCCTGAATATTGGAGCGCAGGATCTCCCCAAAAGAAGAAGTGGCGGGTTTCATGTTTTTGGCAAATTCTTCCAGATATCTGTCATCATCATCATCTTCCAGACGCTTGATGGAAAGTCCGATGCGCCTTTCATCAGAATTGATGTTCATGACCTTGGCTGTGATGGTATCGCCCACCTGGTAGTGGTCTTTGGGACTTTTGATATTTTCCTTGCTGATTTCAGATACATGGACCAGGCCTTCAATGCCCTCTTCGAGCTCCACAAACACACCGAAATCTGTGAGATTGGTGATCACTCCGGAAATTTCCTTGCCCACTTCATACCGCTGGGCCACTGTTTCCCATGGATCCGACTGGGTCTGCTTGATGCCTAAGGAGAAGCGCTCATTGGCCTTGTCAATATCCAGTACCACCGCCTGAATGGTGTCCCCTTTTTTGTATACCTCGGACGGATGCTTGATGCGTTTGGTCCAGGAAATGTCAGAAATGTGCACCAGACCGTCAATATCATCGTCAATGCCGATGAACAGGCCGAATTCCGTAATGTTTTTAATTTTTCCTTCAATAATGGTGCCCACCGGGTATTTCTGGGAGATCACTTCCCAGGGATTTTCCTGGGTCTGTTTGATGCCTAAAGAGATACGGCGGTTGTCGGGTTTGAGATCCAGAACAACGGCTTCCACCTCTTCTCCCACAGTTACCATCTGGGATGGGTGGCGGATTTTGCGGGTCCAGGACATTTCGCTCACATGGATGAGCCCTTCCACCCCTTCTTCCAGTTCTATGAATGCACCATAATCGGTGAGACTGACAACTTTGCCCACAATTTTTGAACCAATGGGGTATTTGTCCACTGCCGTGGTCCAGGGATCGGGTGTGAGCTGTTTCATGCCCAGAGAAACCCGTTCCTTTTCAAAATCAAAGGACAAAATTTTGACCGTTATTTTATCGCCCACTGAATACAGTTCCGACGGATGTTTCACCCGGCCCCAGGAGATATCTGTAATGTGGAGCAGTCCGTCCACACCCCCTAAGTCCACAAAAATACCGTATTCCGTAATATTTTTAACAATACCTTCCATTACCTTGTCATTTTCAATGGCCTGAAGGGTTGCGGCACGCAGTTTTTCACGTTCGGCTTCCAGCAGCACACGGCGTGACAGAACAATATTGTTACGTTTCTTGTTATACTTGAGGATCTTAAATTCATAGGTCTTGTTGACCATCTCATCCATATTGCGGATGGGGCGAAGATCAGCCTGGGATCCCGGCAAAAATGCCTGCAGTCCGATATCAACGGAGAAACCACCCTTGACCCGGTTGGTGATAACCCCTTCGATGGTACCGTCTGCATCATAGATTTCCTTGATGGCATCCCATACCTTGACTTTCTTGGCTTTTTCACGGGACAAAAGAACGGTTTCCTCTTCCTCATCCCACACTTCAATCATTACCTCAAAGCGATCATTGAGTTTGACATTAACATTGCCTTCCTCATCAATGAATTCCTGAATAGAGATCCGCCCTTCGGATTTGTATCCCACATCCACCAGCACCATATCTCGGCCCACGGATATAACGGTTCCGGTAACCACCTGACCTTCTTCGAATTTTTTCAGGCTGGATTCATAAATGCCCAGAAGCTCTTCCATTGATTCTTCACCGGTAATCTCATGACCGGGCGTGGAACTGTATTCCTCCTGGTCTCCGAATTCTTCCTGGTCAGCTTCCCGGCTATCAAATTCTTCTGCCCGGGCCGCAAATTCCGTTTCCTGTGTCTCTGTTTCTTCAGTATTCATGTCTTGATTTTCGTTTTCTTCAGTAATGTTGTTCATTAATAATATTCCCCCTAATCGAATTTAGTTACCTGTCCTCATTGGGTCAAAAAGGACAAGTACAATTTACCTTTATAGCAATAAAAAAAAATAAAATCAATAAAATATTCTTATGTTTTGATTGATTTTACAGATATGTGTGCATCTTATCCACTACCTGCCTGGGTGTCAGATAAGATGCATCGATGTGGATGGCATCAGGGGCCGGCTTCAGGGGTGCCTGGGCCCGTAAGGTATCATCCGTGTCACGCTTCTGAATTTGTTCTTTGACACGGGAAAAATCTTTTTTTTCATCCTGCAGCTCATCATATCGGCGTCTGGCCCGCACGGACAGATCAGCAAAAAGAAAAAACTTGACCGTGGCATCCGGAAAAACCACGGTGCCCATATCCCGGCCTTCAAAGACTGCATCCTGCTGCCGGGCAATCCCGCGCTGGATTTCCAGCAGGGCCGATCGGACAGCGGATTTGGCAGAAGTGGCAGATGCCAGCATGGTGATCCGGGATGTCCGGATATGGGGCGTGATATCTTTTCCAGAAGAAAAGAGCCGCAGGCCATCTTTTTTTAAAATAAAATGCAGATCAAGTGTAGACAAAAAATTTTTCAAAACATCTTCGTTTTCCCAGGCAATATTCTGCTGAATAATCTCATATGCAACGCCCCGGTAAAGGGCCCCGGTATCAACCCGTACACATCCCAGGTCCTGTGACAGCAGCCTGCTGACCGTTGTTTTTCCGGCCCCGGCCGGGCCGTCAATGGTGATGATGCGATGGGGCATGTGTGTTTATCCTTGGTTGGTTTCCAAAAAAAAGGGTCAGGTATCTGATTCCAGAACAGTTTTCAATGCCGTGATAAATGCCTGATTTTCTGCAAAGGTGCCTGCATTAACCCGCAAAAACGTATCAAAACCGTATGATTTCATGGACCGGACAATCACCCCCTGCCTGAGCAGTTTCTGGAAAATCTCTGTGGCATCGGTCTTGACATCAACCATCAGGAAATTGGCCTGGGTGGGCAATGGCTTTAACCCCATGGCTGTCAGCTCGGCAGTTAAAAAGTCAATACCCTGGTGAATGACATCAATGCTGTGTGCCAAAAAGGCCTGGTCCGCCAGGGCCGCCTTTGCAGCTGTCTGGGCCAGGCCGTTGACATTGAAGGGCTGACGGATCCGGTTGAGGATCCGGGCTGCTTCTTTATCCATGATGCCGTACCCGATCCTGAATCCGGCCAGGCCATAAGCTTTGGAAAATGTTCTCAAAGTCACGATTCTGGGATCCTGCAACGGGTTTTCCAGGGAATTGAACACATCCGGGTCCCTGACAAACTCCATATATGCCTCATCCACCACAATGAGCACATCAGAAGGAATCTTTGCCGCAAATTCCTTAAAAGCATCCCTGGTAATGGCACTGCCGGTGGGGTTGAAAGGATTGGTGACAAAGACCATCCGGGTGTGAGGTGATATATTTTGGGCGAGTGCACAAAGATTGGTATCAAATCTGTCCAGGGGCACCATAACCGGCACCCCTTTTGCCGTTTTTACACTGATTTCATACATGAGAAAAGAAGGCAGGGGCATCAGGGCCTGGTCCCCGGGGTTTAAAAAAGCATGGGCCAGAAGGGCGATAAGATCATCAGACCCATTGCCCAGCACGATGTTTTCCGGTGCCACCCGGTATTTTTTTGCCAGAGCGCAGCACAGATCGTGGTCAACCGGTTCCGGATACCGGTTCATGCCGGACAAACTTTTCAGCACAGCTGCATGCACCATGGTAGAAAAACCAAGTGGATTTTCATTGGATGCCAGTTTTACAGCAGAATGGATATGATATTCCCGGCACAGCTCGGTTAAAGGTTTACCAGCTTCATAGGGCGTGATACCGGCAATGGAACTGCTTGTCTTAAACTTCATTTATAAGGAACTCCTTGTGGATGAACCACAATATTTAGTTAGGATTTGAATTTTTGTCAACACCTGTGATAAAAATCGTGCCACAGCAAATTGCCAACTTTATGGAGATAATACATGTCCCCTTGTGTAAATATTGGGCTTGAGAATCTAAAACACTGTCCCCCGGATGTTTTACAGGATTGTCGACTGGGCCTGCTGGCCAATCCCGCATCGGTTGATTCACGGTTTACCCATGCCCGCGAAGTCATATCGGACCTCTTCCCGGGACAACTCACCGCAATTTTTTCTCCCCAGCACGGGTTTTATGCGGAAAAACAGGACAATATGATCGAATCAGACCATGGCATGGAACCGGATCTGAATATTCCCATATACAGTCTTTACAGCAGCACCCGGGTCCCTGATTACCGGATGCTGGCAGACATCGACACCCTTGTGGTGGATATCCAGGATGTCGGCACCCGGGTGTATACCTTTATATATACCATCTCCCTGTGCATGGAAGCAGCCGCACAGATGAACAAAAAAGTGGTTGTCCTTGACCGGCCCAATCCCATAGGCGGCTTTCAGGTGGAAGGCAATGTGCTGGACCCTTCGGCAGCTTCATTTGTGGGACGGTTTCCCATTCCCATGCGCCACGGGATGACTGTGGGAGAAATCTGTCAATTCTTCAACCATGAATTTCAACTGGGGTGTGATCTGACCGTTGTTCCCATGACCGGGTGGAAACGCAGCATGTACTGGCAGGATACCGGTCTGACATGGATCCCCCCTTCCCCCAATCTGCCCACCCCGCTTTCCTGCATGGTCTACCCGGGCCAGGTCATTTTTGAGGGCACCAATATCAGTGAGGGCCGGGGCACCACCCTGCCCTTTGAACTGTTCGGCGCCCCGTTTCTGGACACTTCCCAAATAGAACCGCTGCTGAACCGGATGGTTTCCGGCGCCTGGTTCAGGCCGATATGGTTTCAGCCCACATCCGGCAAATGGCAGGACCAGGTATGCAAAGGATTCCATATCCATGTAACAGACAAAAATGTTTTCAGCCCTTATGCTGCATCCCTGCTGGCATTGCAGCTGATCATCAGGCACCACCCGGATGCGTTTGCCTTCAAGCAGCCCCCCTATGAATATGAATATGAGCGGCTGCCCATGGATCTGATATTGGGAGACAAAAATATCCGGGAATGTATCGCTGCACTGGAAGACATAAAAATTCTGGAAGATTGCTGGCAAAAGGATCTGTCCACCTTTAAAACCATTTCCAGAAACTATTATCTCTATGACTGACGTCTGTTCGGATAAAACGGTTCTTCATATTACAAAAAAAAAGGGCCGCTTTGCAACAGGCCCTTCTTGATAAACAATATGCGCAAACCGGATTATTTGCTTTTTTTCAACTCGTTGAGCTCTTTTTCAAGCTCGGCAATTCTGGACTGGTCATCAGCAGGGACGTCTTTACCCTCCTTGTTTTTCCAGGAGTCCTTGAGTTCATCAAAGCCCAGATACAGTGCCAGACCGCCGCCCAGCAGCAGTACAGGCGGAATACATCCAGCCAGAAGATCCAAAAATTCACCAAACCAGACTGCAAGTCCCACAACACCGAGAAGAACAGCAATCGCACCACCAATTAATGTTTTCATAAAGACATCCTCCTTAAAATTTTATTCAACACCCAAATCGTCAAAACAATTAAGCAACTACTTGTGTTTGTCAATGGCGTGTGAAAAATAACACAGCACAAACGATTAATCAAGGCTATTTTGGGAGGGTTTCATACCTGGTGCAGCCAATTATAATATTGCCTTTACAGACCAGTTTTGATAATACCTAGTGGCTGGATACCACCACAGCAAGGCCAACTATTAAAGGGAAATTTCATGAACCTGTTTGCGCAGCTCAAAACCATTGTTCCCAGAACCAGGGCAAAGATTCGCACCACCATTGATTGCCTGCTGGGAGACACCCATGATTATTTTTCCAATCTTTATCCCGGCAACCACAGCTATATCACAAAAATATTCCTCAACCGGCTTGTTCGAAAACTTACCCTGGATGACCATAGCCTGGAAAAAATCCAATCTGTGGAGCCAAGCAACTATATTGTATTTGTCAGCAAGAACAAACGGCTTTTTGATTTTTTATATTTTCATACCAGACTCAAACAGCTTGACCTTCCGTATCCGGAACTGGGATTTGATCTGCGGTTTTTTTTTCTGCTGCCGGTCAAACGTCTTTTCAGGATCTGGCTGTCCCAGCTGGATTACTTTTTTCATCATTTTTCTTTGAAAGATTTTTATACTTCCGGGTATGCGGAACATGAGCTGTTATCAGGAAAATCCGGATTTGTCTGCCTGATTGAAGAAGATGATTTTTACAACCGGTTCATCAAAGCAACACCTGATCCTTTGTACCATTTGATAGAATTTCAAAAACGTGTGGAAAAGCCGGTAATGATTGTACCTGAAGACATCATTTATGTAACCAAACCCATGCATAAGAACCCGGGTCTGGGGGAGATCCTGTTTGGCACCCATGAAAAACCCGGATTTATAAAACGGCTGTATATCCTGATACGTCACCCGGAAAAAATCCGGGCAGAAATTGCACGGCCTGTCAATCTCAAAGAATTTCTTTTGCGGTCCGATATCCGATGCCTGGATTCAGAATTCCAAACCCACCGCCTGAGAAGCCATCTGGTGGATAATTTAAACCGGCAGCGAAAAAGTATTACCGGCCCGGTGCTAAAATCCCGCCAGGAAATAACCGAAGATATATTGACCAGACAATCATTACGGGAATTTCTGGCTGATTATGCTGCAAGAAACAATATTTCCCTGAAAAAAACCAACAAAAAAGCAGCAGCTTATATCAATGAAATCGCAGCCAATTATACCCTGCGGGTTATCAATTTCGGCAACTGGCTGCTGACCTGGATATTTAAAAACATTTTTGAGGGTCTGATGGTCAACCAGAAGGAAATCAACAGGATGCGGGAAAAATCCACCGAAGCCCCCCTGATTCTGGTGCCCTGTCACAAAAGCCATCTGGATTACCTGCTTTTGCCCTATGTCATGTTCAGAAACAATATGCCCTGCCCCCATATTGCCGCCGGAAAAAACCTGTCCTTCTGGCCGTTGGGCCCTCTGTTCAGAGGCGGTGGGGCGTTTTTTCTGCGGCGCACGTTTAAAGGCGCTGAATTATATGCCAAAATTTTTGCAGCGTACCTGGAAAAACTGCTCTATGAAGGATTTAATATAAAAATATTCATAGAAGGCGGCAGAAGCCGCACCGGAAAGCTTCTGCCACCCCGGCCCGGCGGAATGGCCATGATCATCAATGCATACCTTAACGGTGCCTGCGACAATCTCTATTTTGTGCCCATATTTGTGGGTTATGACCGGGTGCTGGAAGAAGATGCCTACCTCAAGGAGATTGAAGGGGGCCATAAAAAACCTGAAACCCTCAAAGGGCTGATCAGCACCCGCAAATTTTTGAAAAAAAAATACGGTAAAGTCTATATACGGTTTGATGAACCCATTTCCATCAAAGATTATATCCGGCAAAAAAATATTGACATGTCCCGGGCCGGGGCCCGGGAATATATGGACTTTGTCAAAGACTTCAGTTACCAGCTCATGGCAGCCATCAACAAAAAAGCCGTGGCCACGCCCCACGGCATCATTGCCAGTGCTATTCTCAACAGCCCGACCAACAATTTTGCCAAAGGCCATATGATCGAACAGGCCAATACCTACTTGAATATATTGATGGTCCATAATGCGGAATTGTCCGAAACCCTGCTGCTGGACCTGGATAATACCTTTAATACGGTTATCTTCAATTTTTTATCCAGAAACTTCATTGAACTGTCGGATGAAGATGAAGAAGAAATAACAGATGAGACCTATTTTATTGTCAAACACAACAAACGGGCCATCCTGGATTACTACAAAAACTCGGTGATTTCCTTTTTTGTGCCTTCTGCCTATACTGCGGTTGCCATTCTGGAGGTGGACCGGTTCAAATTTGCCCGGTCTGACCTGGTCCAGCGGTACCGTTTTTTACAAAAGATGTTTCAAGATGAATTTTTCTGTGACCAGGAGATCACCTGTGAAGAACATATTTCCATATGTATCAAAGGATTTATCAATGAAGGGATGCTGGTACCGGATATCGACAGGCAGGACATGCTCAACCTCACCTCCAGAGGGTTGCGCAAACTCAAATGGTTTGCTGCTTTTATGCTGCCTTTTTTTGAATCCTATGAAACCGCACTCCAGTATTTTGAGCGAGAAAAGAAACCTGTTTCCAACGAAAAGGAAAGGGCCAAAAAAATCCATTCTTACGGCATGCGTTTATATAAACGCAAACAGGTACGCCTCAAAGAATCCTTGTCACTGATCAACTACCGGAATGCTGCCAGATTTTTCTCTAAAAACGGTATCAACGGATCTGAAGACCAGATCCAGATCGATTATTACAAACAGATCATCAACCGCCTGTCCCGGCTCACTATCTCCTGAAAAAACCATGAAAGCACTGATACTGGCCGCAGGATTCGGCACACGGCTTCTTCCTTATACAAACACCATTCCCAAACCCCTTTTCACCCTGGGGGGCATCCCCCTGCTGGCCCATACCCTCCATTATCTTGTGCGTTTCGGATGCAGTCAGATCATAGTCAACACCCACCACCTGGGTGAACAGATAACAGATTTTGTGGAAAAGAACAAAAACCGGTTTGGTGTGGATATTCAATGCATCCGCGAACCTGAAATTCTGGATACCGGCGGTGCCATTGCCAATGTAAAAAATTTCATGGCAGACCAGGATTTTTTTGTCATCAACGCTGATGTGGCAACCAATCTTGATCTGACAGATGTCTACAATTTCCATGTGAATAAAAGGTGCCTTGCCACGTTGGTACTCCATGACAGAAAAGCGTTCAACAAGGTGGCAGTGGATGCGGGCGGCTGGATCACAGGCTTCAACCATCCCGGCAATGGACTTGCCTTCACCGGTATCCAGGTGCTGTCCCCCCAGATCTATGATTTTATGCCGGACCGGAAGATTTTTTCCAGTATTGATCTGTTTACAGGCCTGGGTAAAAAAAAGCAGGTCGCAGCATATGTGGCTGACACTGTTTTCTGGGAAGACCTGGGCACACCGGATGCCTATGCACGGACTGCCAGACAGTGGATGGGTGCGGCTGCCCTTGAAACAGACATCCAGAGTACAAAAATCCTGCCTTTGGCCGGTGACGGATCTGACCGGGTCTGGTTCCGGGCTGCGCCTGAAAACCCCTCGAAAAACCCCGAAATACCTGAATCGGTTGTCATCTGTGACCATGGCATCTGTCTGCCCGGCACTGAACCAAGGGCACAACTGGAGGCGTTTGTCCATATCGGCACCCATTTGTTCAAACAAAAAGTGCCGGTGCCGGCCATACTGGCCCATGATTCTCTGGCAGGTCTGGTGGTTTTAGAGGATCTGGGCAATACCCGTCTGGCAGACCTGGTACAGAATACCAGCGACACATCAACCATAAAAAAGATGTACCAGCAGGCCATTGACCTTCTGGTACTTTTTTCCCGAAAAGGGTCAGACAGGTTTGATCCGTCCTGGACCTGCCAGACCCCATTTTATTCAAAATCCCTTATCCTGGAAAAAGAATGCCGGTATTTTTTGGATGCTTTTGTAAATGGCTATCTGGAAAAAAACCTGTTCTTTGAAACTTTTGAAGACGAATTCAGCTTTATTGCACAAAAAGCTTTGGAAGGAAGCTTTCAAGGGCTCATGCACAGGGACTGCCAGTCCAGAAACATCATGGTGAAAAATGACACCTTTTATTTTATTGATTTTCAATCTGCCAGAACAGGTCCGTTTCAATATGATCTCGCTTCCCTTTTGATCGATCCCTATGTTACACTTCCCCGTCAGGTACAAAAGGATCTTGTATCCTATGCCATGCACCGGCTGGGCCTTGGGTCCAGAACCGCAAGGCACAGGTTCACCCAATGTTTTCAATTCTGCTGCCTGACCCGGAACATGCAGATGCTCGGGGCATTTGCCCATTTGAGCCGGGTGAAGAAAAAAAACGGGTTTGAAGCATATATACCGGCGGCGATGGCCTCATTGAAACAGCTGATGCAAAACATGGAACCATACCCTGTGACGGGTCTCAAAGAACTCATAATGCGATTATAAGGAAAACAACCCATGGACAAAACCCAGATCATGGTCAATGGCCTGCCCGGCAATGTTGCCGCCACCATGGCACAGGCTGCTGTTACAGACCAGCGGTTCGAACTGATTCCCTATTCGTTGACAGGACCTGATATTGTCGAAGATTTTATCCAGGTTGCAGATATGCGCATCTGCCTGGTGAAGCCGGACACCCGTGATGATACCATTACAGATATCTGCAAACAGTTTGCCCCGTTTATCGCCATTGATTATACCCACCCCAGTGCTGTCAACACCAATGCCGAATTCTATACACGCCATAACATTCCCTTTGTCATGGGCACCACAGGCGGAAACCGTAAACGTTTGGAAGCCACGGTATCCCAGTCCCGGACCCCGGCTGTTATCGCCCCGAACATGGCCAAACAGATAGTGGGGTTCCAGGCCATGATGGCCTTTGCCGCGGATCGGTTTCCCGGTCTTTTTGCAGGGTACCGTCTGGAAATAAAAGAAAGCCACCAGCAGGGAAAGGCTGACACTTCCGGTACTGCAAAAGCGATGGTAAACTATTTCAACCGACTGGGAGTGGATTTTGATCCGGAAGAGATCCAGCAGATACGCGATCCCCGGGTGCAGAAAAACCAATGGCAGATTCCGGAACAATACCTGTCCGGCCACGGCTGGCATACCTATACCCTTACAGCCCCGGATGGATCTGCCCTGTTTGAATTCACCCACAATGTCAATGGGCGTA
>JAABRW010000212.1 GCA_011390695.1 Desulfotignum sp. | reverse complement strand
CTTTTACATGGGTTTCATAAATCACGGTGTCATGCCAGGGGATTTGCAGGCGGCGGTCTCCGCTCCAGTCGAAATGAGGCTGGTGCACCACACACTTGGGCATGAAGGGGGCACTGTCAGTATCGCTGCGGATGCCGGGACCCTTTCTAAAGGGATAGGGGAATACCGCCTCATTCCATTGCTCCTTCCCGTCCATGGCTTTGGCATAGGGATCCAGCAGCAGCTTGGCGGGATTGCAGCAAAAACCCTGGGAGGGATCCCACGGGCCGTGGATTCGAAATCCATACCGCTGTCCCGGCGCCACTGTGGGCAGATACCCATGCCAGCAATACCCTGTCACTTCAGGGAGGTCGATACATGTCTCATTGTCATTTTCATCAAAAAGACAGAGTTCCACACGCTCCGCAATCTCTGAAAACAGGGAAAAATTGGTGCCGCTGCCATCAAACACAGCACCTAAGGGATAGGGTTGTCCAGGCCAGATTTTCATGACGGTTTCCTTTTCATTTACTGATCCTGTTTCTATTTTGACCATGGGCCTTATTATTTTGTAACCATACCAGGCCCTGAAAATTGATCATATGGTGAAAAACCACCATTTTTTTATTGTCGCGCTATGCAGATCGGTTAAATTTGCTTTCTTTCACCTGGCTGTCATTTAATCGAAAATTGATAAATACAAGAAAAATTATCCCAATATGGGGGGTATTGTGTATTTCATAACAGGCAAAAAAAAATGTATCGTTGCGCTATATTAAAAACAGATCAGACCGGTCTCAGGAAAAAGGAAACCAAATGAATCCAACCGATTTTACCCTCACAAAAGAAGCATGCGACGGCGTTATTTTTGATCTTGACGGAGTGATCACCCAAACGGCAAAGGTGCATGCAGAAGCGTGGAAGGCTCTTTTTGACACCTATCTGGAAAACCGGGCTGGCCGTGAAAACCAGGAATATATTCCTTTTGACGCAAACAAAGAATACCGCACGTATGTAGATGGGAAACCCCGGTATGACGGGGTAGAATCGTTTCTCAAATCCAGAGGAATCGACCTGCCCCGGGGAAATCCATCAGACGATCCAGGCAAAGAAACCATCTATGGTCTTGGCAACAAAAAAAATGAGATTTTCAATGCGTTTCTGCAAAAAGAGGGGCCCACAGTATACGAAGACACGTTGAGCCTGATCTATGAACTAAAAAAACAAGGCTGGAAAATGGCTGTCATTTCCGCCAGTAAAAACTGCATTTCCGTGCTTGAAGCGGTCGGAATTTCAGACTGGTTCGACACGGTGGTGGAAGGTGTTCTGTCCCAGGAGCTGGGAATAAAAGGAAAGCCTGAGCCGGATATCTTTTTCGAGGCTGCCCGCCGCATGGAAACCTCTGTGCGGCGCACCGCTGTTTTTGAAGATGCAACATCCGGGGTGCGCGCTGCAAAGAAAGGCGGATTTTATCGGGTGATTGGTGTAAACAGGGCAGACAATGAAGCTATGCTGAAAAAAGCAGGGGCTGATGTCGTGTTTTCGGACCTGTGTGGCATCCGCATCAATGACAGACGGCCTGTCAGAAAAAAACAGATCGCATCCCTGCCCCCGGCTCTGGAGCATATTCAGCAAATTTTAGAAGAGATAAAAGACAGGAAGATCGCCCTTTTTCTGGACTATGACGGTACCCTGACCCCTATTGTCAATGATCCGGACAAGGCCTTCCTGGACGAAAATACCCGGCAGACACTGGAAAAAGTGGCCGGAAAATGGGTGGTAGCCGTCATCAGCGGCAGGGACCTTCAAACCATCCAGAATTTTGTACAACTGGACAATCTCTACTATGCCGGCAGCCACGGCTTCGATATCTCAGGTCCGGCAAATCTCACACTTGAAATGCAGAAAGGAAAGGCGTTTCTGCCTGTGCTGGACAAAGCCCAAGGCCATCTGGAAGAAAAATTAGCCGGCATACCGGGCGCTGCCATTGAACGCAAACAATTTTCCATAGCCATCCATTACCGGAATGTGAAACAGACAGCAACACAATCGGTCAAACTTGCGGTTCGCCATGTTCAGGCAGAACACCCGGAACTGCGCATCACGGAAGGGAAAAAAGTATTTGAGCTGCAGCCTGACATTGAATGGCATAAGGGAAAAGCCCTGACATGGCTGATGGAGAGACTTGGTCTGAATCTGGACACATATTATCCCATGTATATGGGAGATGATATTACAGACGAGGATGCATTTGAAAGCCTGAGATCCATCGGTACCAGTATTGTTGTCAAGGGCAGTTTTCAACCGACATCTGCTGATTTTGTACTGGAGAATACCCGGGAAACAGCCGCATTTTTAGAAAACCTGTTTGATAAAAAGGAAAGATGAGATGACTGTCTGGAATTTAACCTATGAGACCTATAAACCGCAGGATCAGGGACTCCGTGAGGCTCTTTGCACACTGGGAAACGGGTATTTTGCCACCCGGGGGGCAAGTGCCCAGGTGTCTGCCGATGAGACCCATTATCCCGGCACCTATCTGGCCGGGGGATACAACCGGCTCAAAACGGAAATTGCCGGCAGGGAAATCGAAAATGAAGACCTTGTGAATATGCCCAACTGGCTGTGTCTCAAATTTCGTTTCACGGATGGACAATGGTTATCCCCTGAAACCGCAACCATCCGTTCCTATTGCCAGGAGCTTGACATGAAAAAGGGGACCCTCACCCATATCGTTGTTTTTGAAGACGAACAACAGCGTCGTATCAGAATGGAAGAACAGCGCTTTATCCATATGGGAGACCGCCACACGGCCGCCATGAAAGTATCATTGACCAGTGAAAACCACACCGGCGCCCTTGAGGTGGAATCAGCCATCGACGGTACGGTCCGGAACCAGGGGGTAAAACGCTACCGCGATTTGAACAGCCGGCATTTTGTCGTTCTGGAAAGTGAATCGGTGCAGGATGGATCGTTGTATCTGAAAGTGCAGACCGTCCAGTCGGAACTGCGGGTGGCCATGGCAGCCAGGACCCGGATAACCCAAAAAAGCAAGGATCTGGATCCGGTGCCGGAGGTGATCGATGACAATGGATATGTGAGCAAACGTTATACCGTGGATATCAACCAGAAAGAAACCATTGTGGTGGAAAAAGTGGTTCTGGTGCACACCTCCCGGGATTTTGCCATTACCGAGTGCGGTGTGGCCGCCAAGGCAAGGATCGAACGCGCCCCCGGTTTCGACGATATACTGACAAGCCATACAATGGCCTGGAAACACTTGTGGCGGCGGTCCGATATCAAAATGACCGACCGCAGAAAAAAACGGCCGGACTACCATCCTGAAATGGTGATCAGACTGCATATCTTTCACCTGCTGCAGACCGTATCCAAAAAGACCATTAACCTGGATGTGGGGGTGCCTGCCAGAGGCTGGCACGGAGAAGCCTACCGGGGGCACATTTTCTGGGATGAACTCTATATTTACCCGTTTATCACCTTGCAGCATCCGGAAATCACCCGTTCTCTTCTGCTGTACCGGTATCGCCGGCTGGATACGGCCCGGGGCGCTGCGAAAAAAGCCGGATTCAAGGGGGCCATGTATCCCTGGCAGAGCGCCAGTAGCGGCAGAGAAGAAACTCAGATCATGCACCTGAATCCCGAATCAGGGCGCTGGATCCCGGACAATTCCCAGCTGCAAAAGCACGTGAATGCAGCGATTGCATTCAATATCTGGAAATATTTTGAATCCACCGGGGATATGCAGTTCATGTCTGCGTATGGTGCCGAGGTGTTTCTGGAAATTGCCCGGTTCTGGGAAAGCATTGCCACCTATAACAAAGATCTTGACCGTTATGAAATCTGCGGGGTGATGGGACCCGATGAATACCATGAAGCCTACCCGGATGCGGATGAACCGGGGCTGG
>JAABRW010000211.1 GCA_011390695.1 Desulfotignum sp. | reverse complement strand
GGTTGTTCACAGATCTGGTCATGTTCCAGTCTGCTCTGGGCGATGATGGTCCCGGTTTTGTCAAAAATGATGAACCGGGTGCTGGTGGTACCCTGGTCAATGGATCCAAGACAGGTTGTCATGACATGCCTCCTTATAGAATATATGGATGCCATATTGGCTTTTTTCTCTTTGCGCACTGCCATGGCTGTGGATTCTATAGTCAGGTTTTTGGTTGTGCAAGGAAAATGTTTTTCCTGAGCCCGGGTTATCCACCAAGCGGTAATATTTTACCGTTTGTGAAAAACAAGATGCCGGGTTGTACAGCCGGGGTTGAGCGATTTGAAAATGCTGAGGTATGTTACGACATGCATATCCGGCAGGTGCGGCAATCAATCATGGGGCAGGCGGCAGACTGTTTTTCCTGCTGTGCCCTGTGCCATTCTTTTACAAGAAAACGTAAGGATATGTGCTGGTCCAGGATATGCCAGGGCAAAGGAGGGGCAGAGGTATGGTCACAGCTGTCTTCTGACGGGCAGGGGATCTTTTTTCGGGTATATACCACCTGGTACAGATGTGCCTGGTGCGCTTTAAGGGCCCGTGGCCATCCATACCGGTTTGCTGTTTCCAGAACATCTGCTGTGTGCCGGTCTCCCAAAGAGAGCAGGGCGTTGATTTTCGCAGTTTTTACAGATGCGATATTCACCGTGACATTGGCGGTTTTTTTAAGGCCCTGTTGGATGATGCCTGCCCTGTGTTTGAGGATGGCATCATCAGCAAAGGCAGCCCATTGAAACGGGGTCCCGGGTTTGGGAATAAAAGGATTGATGCGCAAAGTGATGGTGCCCATGCGTTTTTGTTTTCTGGAGGCAGCCAGAAACCGCTCCTTGATCTGCCGGGTCAAGGTGACGATGGCTTCCGCATCCTTATGGGTTTCAAAGGGCAGGCCGATCATGAAATACAGCCGAAGGTGCAGGATATTTTTTCCCACCAGTTTGTCCACGGCTTGTAAAATATCCTGCAGGGTCATTTTCTTGTTGATGATATGCCGCATACGTTCGGATCCGGCCTCCGGTGCAATGGTGGCGGTTTTTACACTGGAGGCGGCCAGCAGGTCTGTCATCTGGTCATCCAGTTTGTCTGCCCGCAAGGAGGAAAAGGAAAGAGAGCACCCGTTTTTGGCGCCGTGACTGCAGATGGCGGCAATGTCCGGGTGATCCAGAATGGCTGACCCCACCAGCCCGATTTTATCGGTTTTGCCCAGAGCCTTGTTCATGGCTGCAAAAATGGTGTTTTCCGGGTAGATTCTGGGAGGGCGGTAAATGAATCCGGCAGTACAGAACCGGCAGCCATGGGGACAGCCTTTCATAATTTCCACCATAAATTTGTCTTTAAAGGCAGTACCGGCTGTCAATACGCAGGTATGGGTCTGGACATCCTCCAGATTTTTCAGCAGCTGGACCTGGATTTTCCCGGAAGCACCATTTTCGTAGATACTGTTGTGGCGCTGTTCAGAGCTGGCTGCATATAAAAAAGGGGTGTGCAGGGCGGGTACATAGGCACCGGGCAGGTGCTGTTCCAGGACATTGAGCAGATCTGTCCGTTTTTTGTGGACGGAAAAGACAGAAAAAAAGCCGGGTATCAGGCATTCTGCTTCCCCCAGCAGAAACAGATCCATGAATGGTGCAACAGGTTCCGGGTTGATAAAGCAGGCAACGCCCCCTGCAGCCACCAGGGGGTGGGTGTGATTGCGGTCACATGACCGCAGGGGGATGCCTGCCCCTAAAAGCAGTTGGACGAGATGCACAAAATCGTTTTCAAATGAGATGGAAAACAAAATGATGTCAAAGCGGTCAAGGGACAAACCGGTTTCACAGCTTTTTGCAGGCATTTTGGCCTGTTCCGGCCCGGGCAGGAACACCCGTTCACAGGCAACTGTTTCCTGCTGGTTGGCCAGCTGGTACACCCGCTGAAATCCCAGGTTTGACATGCCGGTTTTGTAAGTGTTGGGATAAACCAGGGCCACCCGGGTCAAGCCTTTTTCCTGCTTGCAGATGGCCCCCTGTTCCAGGGACGAGTCATCCCGGCCCGGCTTGCGCCGCTTTTTCACGGATCAGTCAGCTTTTCTTCTCAAAAAGGTCGGCACCTCCAGATCATCCTTGTCAAAGGCTGCATTGTTGTAAGGCTGGGTCATATCTTCACCGCCTACCGCCCGTTTGCGGGTAACCCGGATCGGTTCTTCAAACTCATTCCAGTTGGCCAGTTCCTCTTCGGTGGGGTTTCGCACCTGTCCCCTGGCAATGGACCCATCGGCATAGGCCTGGTGCACCGCCCGGGTCTGAACAGCTGCCTGGCCGGCATGGGCCTGGTGATAAACCGGCTGGGATTCATAAACATGGGCCGCTGTCTGGGCCGGGGGGGCAAATCTGTGCATGTTTTCGGCCAGCTTCGGCTCATCCGTACCGATACCTGTGGCAATAACCGTAATGCGGATTTCATCTCCCATGGTCTCGTCAAAGGTCTGTCCCCAGATGATTTCAGCATCATCGCCTACTTCCTGGTAAATCCGGTCTGATGCCTCGGTCATTTCATCCAGGGTCAGATCCGAGGAAGAGGTAATGTTCATGAGCACCCCTTTGGCCCCTGAAATGGAGATGTCTTCCAGCAGCGGATGAGAAATGGCTTTTTCAGCCGCTTCTGTGGCCCGGTTTTCTCCGGATGCGATGCCGATGCCCATGAGGGCCTTTCCCGCCTTTTGCATGGTGGTTTTGACATCGGCAAAATCCAGGTTGACATGGCCGGGCATCATGATCAGATCGGTGATGCCTTTCACGGAATGGTGGAGGATCTCATCCGCCTTGATGAACATATCCACCATTCTTGCCCCTTTTGGAGCAATCCCCCGGAGCCGGTCATTGGGTATGGTGATAACCGTGTCAGTGATCCCATGGAGTTTCTCAAGTCCTTCTAGGGCCTGGCGTTCCCGTTTTTTGCCTTCAAAGGAAAACGGTTTGGATGCCACTGCCACTGTAAGCACCCCGAGGTCTTTGCAGATCTCGGCAATAACAGGGGCAGCACCTGTACCGGTGCCGCCGCCGAAGCCTGCTGTAATAAAAACCATGTGGCTGCCCTCCAGTGCCTCTCTGATCTCATCCATGCTTTCCAGTGCCGCTTCTCTGCCGATACCGGGATCAGCACCTGCACCTAAGCCTTCGGTAAGGGATTTTCCCAGCTGGATTTTGATTTCTGCATTGGATGTTTCCAGGGCCTGGGCATCGGTGTTGGCCGTAATAAATTTGACCCCCTGGAGTTTTGCATTGATCATGTTGTTGACTGCATTGCCGCCGGCACCGCCTACACCGATAACCTTGATTTTTGCTGACGTGTTGCTTTCCACATAAGAAAAATTCATTTCCACCTCCCTGTTTGTTTATATGATGTCCTTAAACCATTGTTTCATTCGTTTTAATATGGTGCCCAGCCCCGAGGCCGGTGTTTCTGTAATGGGCATTTTGCAGGCGGCATTGCTGCCGAAGATCACCAGGCCTACGCCGGTGGCATAGGCGGGATTTTTTACTATGTCCTTCAACCCGCCGATTTTGTCAGGTTCGCCGATTCTGATGGGGACATTGAAGACCGATTCCGCAATTTCCGTAATGCCGTCCATGACCACACTGCCGCCGGTGAGAACAAATCCGGCGGGGAAAGCGTTTTCCAGGCCGTTTGAAAAAAGCTCTTTTTTCAGAAGCGAAAATATTTCTTCCACACGGGGTTCCAGAATTTCCGCCAGAATTGCCTTGGACAGTTTTTTGGGTGCCCTGCCCCCCACGGCCGGTACTTCAATGGTGGCACCGTTGCGGACATGTTCCGGCATACAGGTGCCATGGTCTATTTTGATTTTTTCCGCTTCAGGCAAAGGTGTCCGCAGA
>JAABRW010000210.1 GCA_011390695.1 Desulfotignum sp. | reverse complement strand
ATATATGGCTGGCCAAAGCATCTACTCGAAAACACAGAGCAGTTTTTTGATAAGGTATATCCTGATCCAGAATATCGGGAAAAAATCAAGAAGCGAATTTTTGAAGATATTAAATCCGGTGACCCCGAAAGAATGGTTTGGGATGGTATCGAGACTACCAGAAACGATGGTGAAAAGCGAATTGTTTCTGCCAAAAATATTGCCTTACATGAACAAAATTTTATGATTTCGACTGTTCAAGATATCACGGAAAACAGGAAACTCCAGGCCCAGCTTACCCAGGCCCAGAAAATGGAATCGGTGGGCCGCCTGGCCGGCGGCGTGGCTCATGATTTCAACAACATGCTCGGGGTTATTCTGGGACATACAGAACTGGCACTGTTGAAGACGGATGAAGATAAAGATCTGGTTTTCGACCTGAAGGAAATTCAAAAAGCAGCGAAGCGTTCGGCTGATACCACAAAGCAATTGCTGGCTTTTGCCAGAAAAGAGATCATCTCCCCCAGACAGATTGAGTTGAACGATACCGTGGAGAGCATGCTCAATATGCTGCGCCGGCTCATTGGAGAGGACATCCATCTGGTATGGCAGCCGGGTGCCCATCTGTGGCCGGTGAAAATGGACCCCTCACAGATCGACCAGATTCTTGTCAATCTGTGTGTGAATGCCAGGGATGCTATTTCAGGGGTGGGCAAACTCACCATAGAAACCAAAAAGAATACATTTGATGAGGCATACTGCAAAGAACATCCGGACTTTATCCCCGGTGATTTTGTATTGTTGGCAGTCAGTGATAATGGCTGTGGCATGGACAAGGAGACCCTGGAGAATCTGTTTGAACCTTTTTTCACCACCAAGGAAGTGGGCAAAGGCACCGGCCTGGGTCTTGCGACCATATATGGCATTGTCAAACAGAACAACGGCTTCATCAATGTTTACAGCGAACCCGGCCAGGGTTCCACATTCAAGATTTATCTGCCCCGGTTGGTTGCCGATGAAGACGCTGACAAGGCCGTTTGTGAGAAAAAAGCAGCGGCCGGTGGCACTGAAACCATCCTGCTGGTTGAAGATGAAGCCACCATGCTGAGGATGACCCGGATGATGCTGGAAAGGAAAGGGTATTCAGTGTTATCAGCAGCCACACCTGGTGAGGCAATAGACTTGGCCAAAACATATACAGATAAAATTCATCTTCTCATGACGGATGTGGTCATGCCGGAGATGAACGGCCGGGACCTGGCAGGACAAATCACCGCTCTTTATCCGGACATCCGGCTTTTGTTCATGTCCGGATATTCCCCCAATGTCATTGCCCATCAGGGCGTGCTGGATGACGGGGTGGCATTTATCCAGAAGCCGTTTTCCATGGAAGAGATGACGGAAAAGGTGCGGGAAATTTTGGATGTTGAGAGGTTCTGAGTGATCCCTGCCGCCGATCCATCGCCAAGCACATTGCCTTCCCCGGAGCAGATCCTGGCCGCTTGGCGGGAGCGAATTTTTTTTGCCATATTTTTAAGTGTCCTTCTCCTGGGGGTTGTTCCCTTGATCTCCAGCGCCTTTCTTTCGATCCAAGAAGAAAGATGGATTAACCTATCGGTTTTTATCACCGGTTATCTGGGGATTGTTCTTGTCCTGGTGTTCAAACAGATTCCCTTTTCCATCCGGGTCATGATCGGTATCACTGTTTTTTACCTGATCGGAGTCAACAACCTGGTAAGCATTGGACTCATTGGCAGCGGCCGGATCTGGCTCATTGCCTTCTCCCTCATTGCTACGCTTCTGATGGGACTCAGGGCCGGCTTAATCACCCTGGCCCTGAACCTGACCACCTTGGTAACCCTGGGCTATCTTCTGGCCAAAGGAGATCTGGCGTGGACATCAATGGTTCCCATGAAATCCTTTGTCGTCACCAGTATTACCTTGATTTTCCTCAACGCTTTGATCACCTTGTCCCTTGCCGTATTGTTCCGGGCACTGGAGCAGGAACTGCTGCAAAAGCACCGGCTGTCCCTGGAGTTGACCGCGATCAATGAACAGCTTCACCAAGACCGGATAAAGCGCAGAGCCGCAGAAGAGGCACTCATCCAAAGTGAAAAAAAACTATCCCAGGCGATCCAGGGAAATTCCATCCCCACCTTTATTATTGACAACACCCATTTGATCACCCACTGGAATCATGCCTGTGAAGCGCTGACCGGATTTTCCGAAGCTGAGATGAAGGGTACTCATCAGCATAGCTCTGCTTTCTATCCTAAAGAGAGGTCGATGCTGGCGGATTTCATCGTGGATCAGACACCGGCCTATGAAATTCAAAGACATTATGATGAAAAACTTCAAGCCTCAAGTCTGATCCAGGGAGCCTTTGAAGGCGAACACTTTTTTTCCCATTTCGGAAAAAAAGGCAAATGGTTTTATTTTACCTCTGCGCCCTTGAAAGATACCGAAGGGAATATCATAGGGGCCATTGAAACAGTCCAGGATATTACAGAACGTAAAAATACTGAGGCCCAGCTTACCCAGGCCCAAAAAATGGAATCCGTGGGCCGGCTGGCCGGCGGGGTAGCCCATGACTTCAACAATATGCTGGGGGTGATTCTGGGACATACGGAACTGGCACTGTTGCAGGCAGATGAAAATCACGATCTGTATGCCGATCTGAAAGAAATTCAAAAAGCGGCAAAACGTTCGGCAGATACCACAAAGCAGCTGTTGGCTTTTGCCAGAAAACAGACCATCTCTCCCAGACAGATTGATTTGAACGATACCGTGGAAAGTCTGCTGAATATGCTGCGCCGGCTCATCGGTGAAGACATCGACCTGGTCTGGCACCCGTCCGCCCATCTGTGGCCGGTGAAGATGGACCCGTCCCAGATCGACCAGATCCTTGCCAATCTGTGTGTGAATGCCAGGGATGCCATCTCAGGTGTGGGCAAACTCACCATTGAAACCGGAAAGAAAACATTTGATGTGGCATACTGCAACGACCATCCGGGCTTTATCCCCGGTGATTTTGTCCTGATGGCGGTCAGCGACAATGGGTGCGGCATGGACAAAGACATCCTGGAGAATCTGTTTGAACCGTTTTTCACCACCAAGGAAGTGGGCAAAGGCACCGGCCTGGGTCTTGCGACCATATATGGCATTGTCAAACAGAACAACGGCTTCATCAATGTATACAGCGAACCCGGCCAAGGGTCCACATTCAAGATTTATCTGCCCCGGTTGGTTGCCGATGAAGACATAAACATGGCCGTTCCTGAGAAAAAAGCAGCGGCCGGGGGCACGGAAACCGTCCTGCTGGTGGAAGATGAGCCCGCCATTCTCAGGATGACAGGGATGATGCTGGAAAGGAAAGGGTATTCCGTGCTGTCCGCAGCCACACCTGCCGAGGCTGTGGAAAAGGCAAAAAACCATTCTGGCGCCATCGATCTGCTCATGACCGATGTGGTCATGCCGGAAATGAACGGCCGGGACCTTGCAGAACAAATCGCTACGCTTTATCCGAACATCCGGCTGTTGTTCATGTCAGGTTATACCGCCAATGTCATTGCCCATCACGGGGTGCTGGATGTCGGAGTGGCATTTATCCAGAAGCCGTTTTCAATGGCAGACATGACGATGAAGGTCCGGGCGGTTTTGGATATGGTCTCGGATAAAAATCAAGGTTGATTAACAGTGTTACCAGATACCCTGTCTTTTGGTTGTGAACATTTCAGATCCCATTTTTAATCCTGCCACCTCGAGTTTCTGACTAAAGCAAGGTCTGACCCCGGTGGCAGAGAACTCTCCCATAACAGCACCGGTTGGGTCCATTTTGTGTTGCTCAAATTTGAATAGATCCGTCATGGTGACCACCTCCCCTTCCATACCCGATATTTCGGTAATGGCAATCACTTTCCGGGTACCATCACTAA
>JAABRW010000209.1 GCA_011390695.1 Desulfotignum sp. | reverse complement strand
CCCCAGTCCGGTGGCCCCGATGCAGGAAAATCCCATGACCGGTGCACCATATCCTGTGCCCGAGCAGATGAGCCGGTTTGATATGGACCATGTGATCAACGGATTTGTGGAAACCGCCAAAGGGGTTATGGCAGCCGGGTTTGACGGCCTGGAGCTGCATTGTGCCCACGGGTATCTGCTCAACCAGTTTCTGTCCACCTACGCCAACCGGAGAACCGATGCCTATGGCGGATCCATGGAAAACCGGTACCGGTTTGTTCATGAGGTGATCCAGGCGGTACGGCCCCATATTCCTGACGACCGGCTTTTGCTGGTGCGGGTTTCCAACTGGGGCATTGCCGATATGGACGTGTCTTTGTTTTCCGGTGCTGCAGAATGGCAGCAGATGATTCAAATGTTTTCACAAGAGCCCATTGATGCGATTTCCGTTTCCACCTATGATTTTTCCCAGCCCGCCTTTGGCACTGACAAGACCATGGCCGGCATCACCCGGGATGTCACAGACCTTCCTTTGCTGATCTGCGGAAAAATTTATGATAAAAAAACAGCAGAACAGGCTTTGCAGGATGCAGATCTGCTGCTGTCCGGAAAATCAATGCTGTTGAACCCGGACCTGGTGTCGGATATGGCTGCGGGCCGCAAACTGGCTCCCTATGGATCTGAAGAGGCAGGGGTTGCTTATACAGCAACCCCGCTGCCCTGAAAATAACCTTATAAGCGTACGGAGGATTTTATGGATTTAGATGCATACCGCGCAGCAATTTCCGATGCTATCCAAAGTGAGATTGATGCAAAAAATTTTTACGAACAGGTTTCCCAGCGGATCAAAGATAACTACCTCAAGGGCGTGTTTGCAGGGTTTGCGCAGGAAGAAGCCAAGCATGAGCAGATCCTCACCGATATTCTGGACCAGAAAAAAGTGGATACCGGGAATTTTGACTGTGACAAGGACTTCCATGTATCTGAAACTATTGAAATGCCGAAAGTGACTGCAGATATGGACCTTAAGAATGCCATCGGCCTGGCCATGAAAAACGAGGAAATCGCCATGAAAAAATATATGGCTCTTGCTGAAAACTGCACTGATCCCGGATTAAAATCCGTGTTCATGGATCTGGCAGCCATGGAGAGAGGCCACAAGCACATGATGGAAGAAAAATTTGTGGATGTGGCCTATCCCGAGGTGTGGTAGGGCTGCGCAGGGAATCAGGACAGGGGCAGTTTGACAAAAAAGACTGTACCGATGCCGGTTTAATGATGTTACCCCCTTTTCTTTGTCATGGTTTTCCGTATCACTGGTTGAATTGAAACCTCTTTTTATGTGCAGATGGTGACGGGGATATTCAGTTGGGGTACAATAATGCGGGTATGTGGACACTCCTGGTTAACCTGTTCCACAAACGGCGCAATATCCACGGTGCGGGAAACCGGGGGATAAAAATTGTCATGGTGGTGGACAATGACGGTTCGGGGTTTCAGGCGCCGGACATGAGCAGCCGCTATACGGCAGATATGTGAATGGCCCTGTAAAGGAAGCATAAGAATATCTGCAGGATCGGTATTCGCCAGTTCTTCAGATACGCCTCCGGCACTTCCCAGATGCTGGATGGTTTTACCTTCCAGAAAAAAACGCCAGCTTAAAACCTGACCGCAGGGATATCTGGTAAACAACGGCAGTAAATGGAAAAGCCTGATATTTATTCTGGCCAGGGTGACGGCAATGAGGGCGGGATCAAATCGGAAATGGCGGCTGAAAAAGGCCCGGGCTGACACATGTCCGAACCGGACGGTAATGTTGTTTTGGGTCACCCTGTAGATGCGGGACCTGGAAACTCCCATTTTTTCAAGGGTGTCAGCAGCTTTGGAAGAACAAAATACCCTGGAGGGCTTTTCAGGGTCCTTTGCCAGGATTTCAGGCAGGTCCATGAGATGATCAAAATGGCCATGGGAAACGAAAATCCGGTCTGCGCCGGCCAGGTCAGCCGGTGCCAGGGGCTGCATCGGTTCGGCCCGGGGATTGCGGCTCACATAGGGATCGATCAGGAACCGGCTGTCACAGGTTCTGATGTCAAACCCGGCTGTACCCAGCCACCTGATTTCCATATAAATTCCCTGATAATTCGTTCCGGTTTGATTTTTCCGGGCAGTTGCCTATCAGATTTTCTTTTGCCTGCTGTATAGCGAACACTGCTGGTAAGTCAATCATTGCCTGCATTCCTTATGCTGGATTCAGGGGTTTCTTTCTTTCAGGGTGACCGCATCCACGGGACATGCCCGGGCACAGAATCCGCATCCCATGCATTGGGCTTCCCGGATCAGGAAAGGATAAGGATGCAGGTCTTTGACCTTTTGCAGCGTGATGTCCAGGGCATTGGCCGGGCAGGCCTCCACACAGATGCTGCAGGCCATGCACAGATCCAGGTTGAAATACGGGCGGACCCAGTTTTTTTTTGGTATTGTTGAAACAATTCTGCCAAAGGGATTGGCCACCGCACCTGTCGGGCAGATCCGGCCGCAGGCACCACAGTCGATACATGCTGTGTCACAGACCGTATGCTGCTGTTTTTTTTCTCCGGATATGGCACCGGTGGGGCAGATGTTTTTGCAGGCTGTGCATCCGGTGCAGTTGCTGGTAATGAAAAATGCCATTAATTTACTCCCGGGTTATGAAACATCTGTGACTTCAGCAATCTGGGGGTCAGTGGGTCTGCCGGTTTTTCTGTCCCAGCCGAACGTCTCCCAGTAATCGGCCATCAGGGTGTCTATGTCAATGCTGCGGCCCTTGTTGGCACCGTGTGCCATGGGTGGGTGCCCCACGGGCCGGCCTTTCAGGGCGCAATTTCCGGGCGCAATGCCGTGTTTGAGGTTAAACGCCTGTTTCAGGGTCTGGATCCGGGTGCCGGCCGCCATGTAGTCTTCCGGGGTCATGTGCCAGCCGGTGGCGGCATTGAGCCAGTCAAATATCCTGATCCGGTCAATGCCCAGGAATGCACCGAACAGGCAGACCCCGGCCCCGTTCAGGACATTCAGAAACCGGGAGTTGGCACTGCCCATGGCAGCCTTGTCCGGTCCGGTTTCATATTTACGTGCCTTGGCATACACCAGGGGTATCTTAGGGGCATCAGTGACTTTTTTCCACAGCCGGTACATCTCATAATAGAGCCAGGCCCCGTTGGTGTGCCGTCCCGGTGCAGGCTCTACACTGTAGTGCAGGGCAAATCCCGGATCATTGCGGCCATCATGCATGGCCAGTTCCTGGCCCCCGGCATGAAAGGCGAATCTTTGCGCTCCTTTGCCCAGGCGGCCGGCAGCCTTTGCCACCCCGTCCGCCAGGATGTGGCCGATGCCCTGCCGGGCGATGATCTGGTCCACCAGCCAGGATATGGCTTCGGGATTGCCCCATTCCAGGGCCATGCCTGCGGTGTCCTGCAGGGTGATGATCTTTTTTTCAAAGCACTCCAGGGCAAAGGCCACTGCATGGCCGGCGGAAATGGTGTCCATGCCGGCCCGGTTCAGGGTCTCGTTGATGTCAAAAATGGTGTCCAGATCCCGGTTCAGCACAAACCCCCCAAAGGAAAGCACGGTTTCATATTCCGGCTTGTGGGTGCGGGGATGTCTGCCTTTTGTCCGGCAGATGCCCCCGCATCCCAGAGGACAGGAGTAGCAGTGATACTTTCGGATCTCTTTTCTGGTAAACAGATCCGGGTTGGCGGACAGGTTTTTAAAAAATCCCCAGTCGCGGTTGCTGCCTTTCCAGTTCTGGACAGGCGCATCCCCCATTTCTACGGAAATCTGGTTCATGGACACCGTGCCCCATTTTCTGAGAAGTACCTTATACAACAGCCCGTCTTGGGTGAACGCCCAGGGCATGATCCGCAGCAATGCCCCAACCGGCGCTGTGAGAAATCCCGGCAGAAAAGGCGGCTGAAACTGTACCCATTTGT
>JAABRW010000208.1 GCA_011390695.1 Desulfotignum sp. | reverse complement strand
ACAGACTGCACAGTTTTACGCAGGAATATGCCTGGACAGCCTCAAAACAAGGATTTCAGGTCATGATCCGCTACAAGGACAAAGACCTGGGGGTGCTTGAAGTCGACCATGTAAAATTCCCACAGGAAAAGGACCGGTATCTTAATCTGACCTTGTCCATGGCCGGTGTCTGCGGCCTGGCCATGGAAAATGCCAGGCGCTACCAGAAAATCAAAGACACCCAAAACAAGCTGCGAAATGAAAAGGAAAAACTGGAAGCTGCCCTGGCTGAAGTCAAAAAACTCAGCGGTTTGATTCCCATCTGCAGCCATTGCAAAAAAGTCAGGGATGACACAGGATACTGGAGTCAGGTGGAGGCCTATATCCAGGAACATTCCGAGGCAAAATTCAGCCACGGCATCTGCCGGGAGTGCGCTGAAAAATACTATCCCGGCTATAATCTGTATGAGGATGAATAACCGTAAATGCGTAAAATGATTTTTTTTGCTGAACAGACAAACACATTCCGATATTAAAAAGGTATGATATGGTTGAAAAACCCACTTATGAAGAATTGCAAAAACGAATTCAGGAACTAGAGCAGTCAAGCTCTGCGCATGGCCAGGGAGAGGACATTTTGCAGGATGAAAAATATCGATTGCTGGTGGAAAATGCAAACGAGGTAATCCTGGTGGCACAGGATGGGTTGATCAGATTTGTAAATCAGAAAATTTTTGATTACCTGGGTTCTTCGCCGAAAGAAGTAACGGGCAGACCATTTATTGAATATATCCACCCGGAAGACAGGGAAAAAGTAGCCGAGCGACATTTCAAAAGACTGAAAGGTAAAGATTTGCCTAATGTTTATCCTTTCAGAATTATTGACAGGAACGGAAATGTTCGGTGGATTGAGATTAATGCCGTCCGGTCCGAATGGAAAGGGAAACCGGCAACATTCAATTATATAAACGACATCACCGACCGCAAACAGGCGGAATCGGTCCAGGTTTTTCTGGCACGGACCGGCGGCGGGACGGCGGATGAACCATTTTTTCAAACGCTGGCCCGTTACCTTGCCCACAGCCTGGACATGGACTTCGTCTGCATTGACCGGCTCGAAGGTGACGGCTTGAACGCCCGGACGGTAGCTGTCTGGTGCGATGGCCATTTCGAGGACAACGTGACCTATGCCCTGAAGGACACCCCCTGCGGCGAAGTGGTGGGCAAGGCGGTCTGCTGCTTTCCCGCCAGCGTGTCCCAATTCTTTCCGCGCGACCAGGTGCTTCAGGACCTGCAGGCGGAAAGTTACGTCGGTGTGACGCTTTTCAGCCATATCGGACAACCCATCGGCCTGATCGCAGTGATCTCGCGCCGTCCACTGACCAACCGTCCGCAGGCAGAAGCTATTTTGCAGACAGTCGGTCTGCGCACCGCCGCTGAGCTTGAGCGGCTGGATGCCAAGGAGGCTTTGCAGGAAAGCGAGGCCCGTTTCAAAGCGCTCCATAACGCTTCTTTTGGAGGTATTGCTATTCACGATAAAGGACTCATTTTAGACTGCAATCGTGGATTGTCAGAGATGAGCGGATATTCTGTTGATGAATTAATCGGAATGGATGGCTTGCTGCTGATTGCCGAAAAATCAAGACCCGCTGTCATGAACAATATCTTATCCGCTTATGAAAAACCTTATGAAGCCACGGGATTGCGCAAAAACGGTGAAGAATTTCCCATTCGCCTGGAAGCCCGAAACATACCTTACAAAGGAAAACAGGTAAGAACTGTTGAATTCAGGGATATCACCGAGCAGAAAAAGGCTGAGATGGAAAGGGAAAAACTGCAGGCCCAGCTTACCCAGGCTCAGAAAATGGAATCCGTGGGCAGGCTTGCCGGAGGGGTAGCCCATGATTTCAACAACATGCTGGGGGTGATTCTGGGACATGCGGAATTTGCCCTTGAAGAAGCAGCAGAAAATCACGATCTGTATGCCGATTTGAAAGAAATTCAAACCGCTGCTCAACGGTCGGCTGATTTGACAAAACAATTGCTGACCTTTGCCAGAAAACAGATCATCGATCCCAGAATACTTGATTTGAACGATACCGTGGAAAGCATGCTCAGTATGCTGCGAAGGCTCATTGGTGAAGATATCAACCTGGCATGGCAACCGGCCAAAGGCTTATGGCCCGTCAAAATGGATCCATCCCAGATTGACCAGATCCTGGCCAATCTGTGTGTGAATGCCAGAGATGCCATCCCGGGGGTCGGCAAGCTTACCATTGAAACCGGGAAGAAGACCTTTGACCCGGGATATTGTGCAGACCATGCAGGCTTTATTCCCGGGGACTTTGTCATGCTGGCAGTGAGTGATAATGGCTGCGGTATGGATAAAGAGACCCTGAATAACCTGTTTGAACCTTTTTTCACCACCAAAGACGTCGGTGAAGGCACCGGTCTTGGCCTGGCTACCATTTATGGCATTGTCAAACAGAACAGCGGCTTCATCAATGTTTACAGTGAGCCGGATCAAGGATCCATTTTCAGGATTTATCTGCCCAGATATGCTGCCGCTGATGAGACACCTGTTATTGTTCATCCGGGAAAACCGGACCCGACCGGTACGGAAACCATTCTGCTGGTGGAAGATGAACCCGCTATTTTACGAATGACCCGGATGATGCTCGAACGAAAGGGATACTCGGTTTTACCGGCGGCAACACCTGGTGAGGCAATAGACAAGGCCAAAACCCATGCAGAGAAAATAGATCTTCTCATGACCGACGTGGTCATGCCGGAAATGAACGGCCGGGACGTGGCAGGACAGCTGACAGCGCTTTTTCCGGATATCAAACTGTTGTTCATGTCCGGCTACACTGCCAATGTCATTGCCCATCAGGGAGTGCTGGATGAAGGAATGGCATTTATCCAGAAACCTTTTTCAATGAAAGAGCTGGCTGAAAAGGTGCGGGGGGTATTGGACAAGACATGCTGAGTGCTGCCAATGGAAGCGATGTTCAGCGAAACCGATATGATGCATGACGGTGAAAATAAGGTGTTTTATGGCTGAAAAACCAACCTATGAAGAATTGGAAAAATCAGAATCTGAGGATAACCAGAGAGAAGACATCTTTCAGGATGAACAATATCGTTGGCTGGTAGAAAATGCAAATGAGATGATCCTGCTGGCACAGGATGGATTGATTAAATTTGTAAACCAGAAGAGTTTTGATTATTTGGGTTATTCACCAAAAGAATTAACAGGCAGACCATTTATTGATTACATCCACCCGGAAGACCAGGAAAAAGTAGCCCAACGACATTCGAAAAGACTGAACGGTGAAGACCTGCCTGGTATCTATCCTTTCAGGGTTGTTGATAAAGATGGCAATGTTCGGTGGGTGGAAGTTAATGCCGTCCTTTCCGAAAGGAATGGAAAACCGGCGACACTCAATTATATTACCGATATCACGGAGCGCAAGCAGGCTGAAGCAGAACTGCAAAGCGCTAATGAACACACCCGCGCCATTATGGAATCTGTCCAGGCGGGAATTATTCTGGTGCGCTGCTCTGACAAGGTCATTGTCGAGGCCAATCCCGCAGCGGCGCGTATGGCCGGGCTTGATCTGGAAGGGTTGACCGGCAGGATCTGCAACCAATACCTGTGTCCGGCCCAAACAGGACAATGTCCCATTATCGACCTGGAACAGGAAGTGGACAATGCCGAGCGAACGATCCGCCGTTTCGACGGCACACTTGTCCCCATTCTTAAGACCGTTACGCGGTTTGACATTGATGGGCAGCAACACCTGCTCGAAAGCTTTGTCGATATTACAGAACTGCAATCTGCACGGCAGGATCTGGAGAAAATCAATCTATCGCTGGAGGCCGCCACCGCACGGGCTAACAGCATGGCCGTGCAGGCTGAAATGGCCAATATTGCCAAAAGTGCTTTCCTTGCCAACATGAGTCACG
>JAABRW010000207.1 GCA_011390695.1 Desulfotignum sp. | reverse complement strand
CCACAGGATACTGGTCACCAGAAATCTCGGTGGGTTGAATGCCATGAGAACGGCAGCCAGCCCCCCCAGCCCCAGGGCTGCGTATCCCCATTTCATCCGTTTGGCGGAATTCATGTCGGGTGCGATGATTCCCAGCAGATCCGACCCCACCAGGCCGGCGATGGCCATGAGGTTGCCGCCGATGGTGGACAGTCCTGCTGCAATGGCACCGCCCATTACAAAGGCGGCCACCAGGGTCGGGTTGTAGAACACGTTGAGGATCAGGATGGTCTGGTCTGCTTTTTCAATGATCCGTCCGGTGGTGGCGGTAAAATAATTGCCTGCAAATCCCACTGCATAGGTGCCGGAAAACAGCAGCCCTAAAAACAGGGCAAACCATACCACAGCCCACCGGGCACTTTTCACTGAGGATGATGTAAACACCTTCATGGCCAGGTGGGGCAGGGCCACCGGTCCCAGGGTGAATGCCGGGATCAGGGCGAAATACCACCGGAAATCATATTTCATGTCAAAAAAGGTGGGGATGTTCTTGATCATGTCCGGCACCATGTCGCCGTAGGCCAGGGGCGGAAACCACCACCCGGAAGATCCCATGGCCTTCATGATGGCACCCATGGGAACGATCATGGCAATGGTCATCACCACCATCTGAAAGGCCGCATTGTAGGTGGCACCGTACATGCCGCCGATGGTGATGAATCCCACGGTTGCCAGGCCTGCCACAATGATGGCAATATTATAGGGCACGCCGAACAGCAGCTCAAAAGCCTGTCCCAGGCCGACCATCTGGCCCAGGGCATACATGACCATGATCAGAATCATCCAGCAGACAATAACAATGGTGGAGGGTTTTCCATACCGGTGGCGGATAAAAGAGGCGGGTGTAAACGCCTTCATCCGCCTGAGGCTGGTGCCGTAGAGCAGGGTCAGCAGCGGAATGGAGATGGCCCATTGGATCCACAGGTACACAAAAGGCACCTGCAGCCGGAGGATCAGGGCAATAACCCCCAGAAAGGTGGCCAGGCTTGCCCAGGTTGCGGCCATACCCAGACCGTTGGTTACCGGGCCGATGGAAAAACCGGCCGCATAAAAATCTTCGTCTGATGTGGTTTTCCGGCTTGAAAAATAGCCGACAGCGTAAAAAATGGCAAACAGGACAATGACAACTCCCAGTCCGATCCAGACATTGCTTAAAGCATATTCAGCAGGCATCGAAACATCTCCTTATTTTTGGGTATTATCAGTTTGGGGGTCGCTCTCCGGTGCCAGCGTCTTGACATATTCTTCCATTTCATCGTCAAACTTGTTGCAGACCAGGGTCATCACCAGGCAGACAGCGGCAATGCCGAACCATCCCAGCAGGATGGGGATGATATACTGGGTGGGAAATCCCCACAGGGTTCCCTGCTGCAGGCTGGGAAACAGCACGAAAATGGATGCGGAATGCCCGGTCAGCATCAGCAGTGCAGAAAATATCAGGGTGATGCGGATCTCTTTTTTGTAAATTTTTTCTTTCATGGATGGTACCTCCATTGTAAAGTGACAGGTTCGGTCTATCTTCCCCATTCCGCGTCTCTGAGCTCGATGCGCCTGATTTTGCCGCTGATTGTTTTGGGCAGTTCTTCCACGAATTCAATTTTTCTGGGGTATTTATAGGGAGCGGTTGTTTTTTTCACATTGTCCTGTATTTCCTTGACCAGGGCATCACTGGGTTCAAAATTCGGGGCAAGCACGATAAATGCCTTCACCACCTCTCCTCTGGTGTCATCAGGGCTGGAAACCACGGCGGATTCCGCCACGGCCGGATGTTCGATCAAAGCACTTTCCACTTCAAAGGGACCGATGCGGTATCCGGAGGTGAGAATAACATCATCGGAACGTCCCACAAACCAGAAATATCCGTCCTCATCCACATAGGCCCGGTCCCCGGTAAGATACCAGCCCGGGATAAATGAAGATGCTGTCCTTTCCGGTTCTTTCCAGTATTCCTTGAACAGGCCCACCGGTCTTTCCGGTTCGATTCTGACGGCAATATCTCCTTCTTCATTGGGGCCCAGAATATTGCCTTTGTCATCAATGACATGCAGGTCGATGCCCGGGGTGGGTTTGCCCATGGAGCCGAAACGGGGGGGGATGCAGGGGAAATTGCCGGCCAGCAGCACGGTTTCGGTCTGGCCGTAACCATCCCTGATAATACAGCCGGTGGCTTTTTTCCACACCTCGATGATTTCCGGGTTCAAAGGTTCTCCAGCCCCCACACAATGGCGCAGGTTCGGAAATTTGTATTTGGACAGATCCTGGAGCACCAGCATCCGGTAGATGGTGGGGGCCCCGCACATGGTGGTTATGGGGTGTTTTGACAAAAGGTCCAGGGTAACCTTGGGATCGAACCTGTCGGTATGGTGCACGAACTGGGCCGCCCCCTGATTCCAGGGGCCGAAATAGCTGGACCAGGCTGCTTTGGCCCAGCCAGTGTCTGACACGTTCCAGTGCATGTCGTTTTCCTTGAGATCCAGCCAGTATTTTCCGGTGACCATGTGGCCGTACCCGTAGGAATGGGCGTGCAAAGCCATTTTGGGAAATCCGGTGGTGCCGGAGGTGAAATATACCAGGCAGTTTTCATCCGCTTTTGTTTTGGCGGTTTCAAATGCTTCAGATGCACTGGCCATGGCATCATCCAGGAACAACCAGCCTTCTTTGGGTTCGGTGATGACGATTTTGGTTTTCACGGTGGGACACTTGTCCGCAACCTGATCGAAGGTGCCGGCAATGGCCGGGGTGGTGATAATGCAGGCGGCATTGGATTTGTTGGCCCGGAATTCCAGATCCTTGGCGGTGAGCTGGGTGGTGCCGGGTGCGATCATGGCCCCGCAGCGGATGCATGCGGTGAAAGCGATCCACCATTCAATGTTTCTGGGAAGCACCACGATCACGACATCTCCCTGGCCGATGCCATTTTCCTTGAATACATTGGCCATTTTTTTGGAAGCCACACTGATGTCATGAAAGGTTTTTTTGATTTCCATGCCATGGTCATCCACCCAGAGCATGGCCAGCTTGTCTTTGTCCTCTGCCCATTTGTCAAACACATCCCCGGCAAAATTGTAATATTCCGGGACCTGCCATTTGAACTCCCTGTACTCTTTGTCATAGTCGGTCATGTTGGGTTGTACGGTCATAAGCGTTACCTTCCTTTTAAGATAGGGTTTAAAATGGGAACCGATCGTCTGGTTTCATATATTAAAGGAAAACAGATACCACAATCGGTGAAAAGCCGATTTTTTGTGTAGGTGCAATGACCAGGTTTTGTAGGGAAAAGGCTTACGTACCTGTAAGGGAAAAACCTTACTATGAAATGAAAAGAACCTTTTTCAAAGCTTCTTGCACTGAATGGCGGAAGCGAAAACCCCTTTTATCCAGGTGGAGGAGAAGCGCAATCATGGATGGTGCTGACCTGGCCGGTCTTCTCAAAATGGACGGCACACCGTACCAGTTCATTGGCGTGTTTCAGGTTGAGTTTTGTTTTTATTCTTTCCCTGTAGGTGCCGATGGTTTTGATGCTGACAAAGAGCCGTTCTGCGATTTCCCGGGAGGAAAACCCGCGGCCGATCATCTTGAAGACCTGCATTTCCCGGTCCGTGAGGCGGTCTGTCGGAGACTTTTTGCGCATGTCTGAGGTACCGGTGATATTGGAAAGGATATGTTCCTTGACTGTTTCATTTAGATGGATTTTGCCCGACAGCACGTGGTGAATGGCTGCCACCACCGATTCCATGGCCTCCTGCTTCATGATGTATCCCCTGGCCCCGGCATGGAGGGCCCGCTGGGCATACAGGTATTCGTCATGCATGGACAGCACCAGCACGGGAATATGGGCATAATGTTTTTTGACATGCCGCACCAGATCGATGCCGTCGGAGTTTTTCAATGAGATGTCTGCAATAATCAGGCCCGGTCTGACCG
>JAABRW010000206.1 GCA_011390695.1 Desulfotignum sp. | reverse complement strand
GATTAGAAGTCCGTTGCTCTATCCAGCTGAGCTACAGGCGCAACAGATGGACTTTTTAACAGAAAGCCCACAAAAAGTCCAGCAAAAAAATATCAGGAATTCGGGATTTTGAATAATTTATTCCTTTAATACAACCAATGATAATGGTATAATCATTTTTTATACATTATTTTCTTTTTGAAGGTTCCTTGAATGAAAAACGACATAGACCAGAGCTATTCCGATACAGATAAAAAACGGTTAACCAAAAAAGATTTTCTGCTGCCGGTGCCAAAGGCCAGGGCCTCCAATTCAAAAGCCCTGGTAAAATCAGATCCCATCCAGAGCTACCTGAATGAGATCAACCGGTACAAGCTGCTGAACCGGGAGGAGGAAATTGAACTGGGCACACGCATCCAGGAGGAAGGTGATCAGGAAGCCGCCTATATCATGACCACCTCCAATCTGCGGCTGGTGGTGAAAATCGCCCTGGAATTTCAGCGGATATGGATGCAGAACCTGCTGGATCTGATCCAGGAAGGCAACATCGGCCTTGTTCAGGCAGTCAAGAAGTTCAATCCCTATAAAAACGTAAAATTCTCCTATTATGCTTCATTCTGGATCAAGGCATACATCCTCAAGTTCATCATGGACAACTGGCGCATGGTCAAAATCGGCACCACCCAGGGTCAGCGAAAATTATTTTTTCGTTTAAAAAAAGAAAAACAGCTGCTCATCGAGCAGGGATTCGATCCCAAGCCCAAACTTTTGTCCGAACGTCTGGGGGTATCTGAAAAAGAAGTAATGGATATGGACCAGCGCCTGGCAAACTGGGATCTGTCCCTGGATGAACCCTTAAAGAACGATTCCAATACCGAGCGCATCGAATTCATCAATACTGAATCAGATTCCTCTGAAGACCAGATGGCAAAAAAAGAAATTGAAGACATTCTGCACACCAAGGTCAAAGTTTTTAAAACCACGCTCAATGACAGGGAACTGGTAATCTTTGAACGCCGGATTTTTTCCGATTCTCCCCAGACCCTCCAGGAGATCGGTGAAGAATATGATATATCCAGAGAGCGGGTACGGCAGATTGAAAACAATATTTTGAAAAAAATGAAAACCTTCTTTAAAAAAGACATGCCGGATTTCGACATGTATGATCACAGCCAATAAAATGACAAAACATACAACAACCCGTCCAATGATAAAATTGATTGTCCACATATGCATACTGACAGCGGTTTTTTGCTTTTCAGGATGCAGCCGGATCGACCCGGAACCTGTGACACAGGCACCGGCAGATGCACTGCCTGACAGGGAATCCAAAAGTGAGCCCGAATCCGAACCGCCCCTTTCTGCGCGGTATTATTATCTGACATATCTGATGGCGCAACAGCAGGACCGGCCGGACCAGGCTGCAGCCCTTCTTGAAAAAGCCGTTGCGCAAGATCCGGATGCCGCATTTTTGCAGCGGGAGCAGGTCCGGCTGGCGCTTGAAACAGGCCGGGAAGAAAAAGCAGTGGCCCTGGCAGAGGCACTGGCCGAGCGTGATCCGGATGACGTGGATAACCTGCTCATGCTGGTGCACCTGAAAAAAGACAGCATGGAACAAAACCGGCTGCTTTCTTTGCTGCACCGGATCCTGGAACTGGACCCCGAAAACAAGGAAACCTATCTGCGCCTTGGCAGAATTTTCATGGAAAACCAGCAGTATGCCCGGGCCCTGGAAGTGTTTTCCCGAATGGTGACCCACCTGCCCCGCTATTATGTGGCCCATTTTTATCTGGGGGAAGCCCATCTTCTTTCTGAAAATTATACTGCGGCAAAACAGGCGTTTTTACAAACCATAGAACTGGAACCGGAGCTGGTGGAGCCCCGGTTCAGGCTCATTGATATTCTCCGGCAGCAAAAGGATGATATCGACCATGAAAAAATGCTGGCTGTTTATGAAGAAATCCTGGAGATTGAACCGGAAAACACCCGCGCACTGCTGGAAACAGCGTTGATCTACCACAAAACAGGACAAACCGACAAGGCCGTCTACCTGTTCACCGACCTTGGAGAGCAGGCATCCACCAACTCCCGGCTGGTGATGACAGCGGTGGACACCTTTATTTCCCGAAAACGGTATGAAGATGCAGTCATTGTTTTTTCCGAAATGCGCAAGGCAGACCCGGACAATGACAACCTCAATTTTTTCCTGGGCATGGCCCATGAATCCAGCAAAAATCCGGAGCAGGCCATCCATCATTATCTCAAGGTATCGCCTGCCCATCCCCAGTACAAAAAAACCCTTTTGACCATTGGATTTTTATACCGGGAAATGGGCAAAGGGGAAAAAGCGGTGGCTTTTCTTGAGGAACACCACGAAAAAAAACCCGAAGATATTGATATCATTTCCTATCTTTCTGCGTTTTATGAGCAGCAGGGCCGCCTGGAAAAAGCCATGGACCTGCTGGAAAAAGGGCTGTCAGATGCGCCGGAAAACACCTCTTTGCTGTTCCGGCTCGGGGCAATCCAGGACAAGGCTGGACAAAAGGATGCATGCATTGCCACCATGAAAAAAATCATTGCGCTTGATCCGGATGATGCCTCCGCCCTCAATTATCTGGGGTATACCTATGCTGATCTGGGCATCCATCTGGACCAGGCCCATGATCTGATCAAAAAAGCTTTGGAAATCAAACCGGATGATGCCTATATCACCGACAGCCTGGGCTGGGTCTATTTCAAACAAAAAGAATATGAAAAAGCGGTCTTTTATCTGAAAAAGGCTGCTGACATGACAGGGTATGAAACCATTATCGCCAGCCACCTGGCAGATGCCTATGTCAAAACCGGCCGGTTGTCCAAAGCCCTGACCGTGTATCACAGGGCCGTAGCCAATGCCAAAAAAGATGATGCCGATCTGGTGCAGGAGCTGAAGACAAAAATCAAAAAACTTGAACAGCAGGGAATTACCCCGGCTGTCCCTGAAACCCGGCAGTCCCCGGAATGAAACCTGTCCACACCCTGTTGTTCATTTTCCTGGCTTGCGCCGTCTGTCTGGGCGGATGCGCCATGCCGCGGCCCCGGACCGATCCCGGTCTGGACCGGGCAGCCGGGGAGTCTGCCGCCCGGTTACGGGCCTGGAACCAGGATATTACATCCAGCAAGGGAACCGCAGGGGTGCGCCTGGAAACATCAACCGGGGTGCAGACATACCAGATGGCCTGGGCCGCCCGGGCCCCGGACCGGGTGCGCATCACCTTTACCGTCTCCGGACATCCTGTGGAAACCGTGGTGGCAGACGGCACCCGGGTAACCTTCATATCCCATACAGGCCGGCACAAACCCCATACCCCGGCATCAAACGACCCGGACCTGGAACCCTACACCCGGGTGCCGGTAAGGCTGTCGGATTTGATCACCCTGCTGCTGGGGCAGATCCCTGTCAAAAAATTCGATGATGCCTGGTTTCCGTCCCGGGACCGGTTTCAGATCCGGCTGGGCAGAAAATTCAGCTCCCTTTCCCAGGAACTGGTTCTGCAAACCGATGATACCATAAAGGTTCTGCGGCTGCTGGACAAAGAGGGTGATGCCCGGTATGAAATCAACTTTCATGCCTTTGACACCATAGGGGCATACACCATTCCGGTCCATATGACCATCTTCAGTGAAAAACTTCTCAAAGCCCATATCCGCATCAAAAGGTTCCTGCCCAACATACCGGTTGAAGATTCTGTTTTCCGGTTGACACAAACCGGATCATGACAATAATAGGGGGGTTGTAGGTTGTAGATTTTAGGTTTTAGGCTAATAACTGACGGCTAACAGATAGAGGCTAACTGCTAACAGCTTTCATCATTTGTTGTGCCCGGTAGGGCATGGGTGTTATATTAATTATGCACGTCTCAAAAGGAGATACACAATACAATGATTCATGACAGTGTAGACAAGGCCAAAAAACCCCAGGGATGTCCGTCATCCCAGGGAAATGACATG
>JAABRW010000205.1 GCA_011390695.1 Desulfotignum sp. | reverse complement strand
TTCTGAATACCAGAAACATCAGTCCTGAGATGACGAAAAACGGGCCCATGAGCTTGAACTGCATACTGTCGGCAAACTGACTGAAATCAGAAGAACTCGACAGGATGACAAACATGAGAAATGCAATGCAGGTAATGGCCAGAAACTTGAACCGAAAATGAAAAAACACAGAAGGCAGCGGTTTTTCTTCCATAAAATCACTCCTTGTTGCAAAGATGAAACAATCTGGGCAGAAGCAGTTTTTCCAGATCCCGGCGCTGCTGCTCAAACCCTTCAGAATTATCAACCGGGTCCAGCACAACCTCGGGGCCAAAGGTGATACATACCCGGGAAAACGGTCTGGGCAGCATGAACCGGTCCCAGGAATGAAAGAACCAGGCATTGTCTGCCGTCACCGTAAACGGCACCACCCTGGCCCCGGCTGCATGGGCCATGCGGATGACCCCGGGTTTTATTTTGCCCATGGGGCCTCTGGGACCATCCAGGATATGGGCGCCGAATCCGTATTCTTTTAAATGGGCGATCATGGCATGCATGGCTTCTTTCCCCCCCCGGGAAGAAGACCCGCGCGGGGTATGCCATCCCACCCGGTTGGCCACCCCGGATATGAGGTCCCCGTCATGGCTTCGGGAAATCATCAGCCCGGGGTTGTAGCGGGCATAGGTTTTGAAATGCCTGATGGCGGAAAAAAACTGCTGGTGCCAGGTGCACAACAGCACAGGAATCCCCTGATCCAGGAGTTTTTTCCAGCAGTCTTCATTTTCAACCCGAAGCCGCAGGGTTCTGCTGTATCCCTGCACCAGATAAAAAGCAAACCAGATAAACGGCCGGGTATAAATCACAAATTTCAATCGCTTGAGCATCAGGCCCTGCCCTTCTCCTGCAGTATCCACAAAACCGCACTGTACCAGATACGCGGGACAATTCCAATCAATAATTGGCTGACCTGAATATTTGCTATAAGCATCCCGGGTTTTCGACCTTTTGCTGCAGCACTCTGTCACCGGTCCCGCCCCTGGTGGTATCCTGTGCCCGGCCCGAGACCCTGCGGGGGCCTGGTTCCATGTGAAAAATGAAATACAGTGATCCATTCTCTGGCTTCAAAGCATCCCGGCATATTTTACCAGGCCAGGCCCCCTCCGGCTCTGACGGTCCGTTCACAGGATACCACCAGGGGCTCCCTATCGTGCACGCTGTTTGAGGACATACCTGCCCGCAGTTTTTTTAGATAATCCTGTAAAGCGGACCGCCTTTGCAGGCCATCTGCTCCACCCGCCGGGATACCTCGGGATCCGGTACCAGCGGTGCTGCATGAAAGGGTTTGGCCCTGGCATCGATGACCAGGGGCCCTGCACATCCCCAATGTTTGCACACGGTTCTTTCCTTTACACCGTATATATCATGGGAGGGATTGGACCGCAAAAAGGTCACCCACAAAAAATTGGCAAAGGTGTCTGCACAAAACCGTGCATCATCCACCACCACAACCAGGGCCAGACCGGGCAGGTCCTCTGTTTTCTGCAGACAGGCTTTGATCTGGTTGATCTGGTGTCTGGCCCGGGGATAGGAGACAAAGGCCGGACCCTGAACCACGGCCATGCCCGGGGCAGCCATCAGGGCCCGGGAAAACCCCTCCGGCAGCGACAATTGCCCGGGCAGCCGGGTGCACAGCCGCCTTTTCACAGGTCCGGCCGCCGCCATCACCAGTTTGGAGCCCTGGTTGATCTGCCCGCCGGAATAATCCAGGGTATCCATGGTGGTGCGGGTAAAAAAATGCAGGTCCCTGGAAAAATCCAGGCGTTCCAGCACATGGACAAAAAAGGCTTTTTCATCGTTCACATCCAGATCCGGGCAGTCTTCATGGGCGGCCAGCAGCAGATACTTGGCAAGGGAGAGCTGGCCGGTCCCCAGGATCGCATTGGCATGGGTGAGCAGCTCCCTGGGCATGGGTTCTTCATAAGGCAGATAGCCTTCTCTGGCCTTGGCCAGCAGCAGCGGATGCACCCCGGCTGCATCCACGGCATTGACAGCTGTGACCCCGGGGATGGTTTTGGCAACCGCATTCCGGGTGATCTCATGGATGAGCCGGCCGAAATTGCTGTCCTCCTGCGGGGGCCGTCCCACAACGGTAAAGGGAAAAACAGCGCCGGACCTGTGGTACACAGAAGCCACCCTGATATAGGGAAACGCATGGGTTTGGGAATAATATCCCAGATGATCCCCAAAAGGGCCTTCCGGTTTTGTCTGATGGGGCATGATCCAGCCGGTGATGCAAAAGTCTGCATCTGATGACAAAACAAACCCTTTGTGACGGGTATACCTGAAATTGCGGCCTGCCAGGGCCCCGCCAAAAGCAATTTCCGGCACCCCTTCCGGCAAAGGCATGACTGCAGCCAGGGCATGGGCTGGTGGACCGCCGATGAAAATGGTCACTTTCAAGGGCTGGTTTTTTGCCAATGCGTTCTGGTGGTGGGTGCTGATCCCCCGGTGCAGTTGATAATGCAGCCCCACTTCCTCATTGATCCGGTATCGGTTGCCTGACAGCTGAATTCTGTACATGCCCAGGTTGGACCGCAATACAGCATCCGTGTCCGGATCCTGGGAAAACACCTGGGGCAAAAGCACGAATGCGCCGCCATCCTCCGGCCAGCAGGTAATCAGCGGCAACTTATCAATACTGGTGGAATGGGCCAGCACCCCGGGGCTCGGGCATGGCACAGGCAGAGAATGGGCCAGGGCCGGGCCTGCCTTGATCAGCCGGCCCGGGGATTTTACGGCCTGCATGGGGGCAAATCTCATGTCCACCAGGGCCTTTACCTGGTCCAGTTCCGGTTCAAAAATTTTTACTGTGCGTTCCCAGGTGCCGTAGAGATTTGACAGGGCTGGAAATTTTGCATGTTTTACGTTTTCAAACAGCAGGGCCGGCCCGCCCGCATCAAATACCCGCCGCGTTATTTCAGCCATTTCCAGGTGCGGGTCCACTGTCTGGCTGATGCGGACCAGTTCTTTTTCCTGCGCCAAAAACCGCACACATTGCCCAAGGTTTTTACATTTCATGAATCAATGGGCTTTCACCAAAAATTTATTGGGCATAACCCCACTCTTTCAACCGCTGGTAGGCATACTGGGAATACTGGTTGGAGGTATAATTGATCATTTTCAAATACGCGGTATAATCAGCTGCCGCTGCCTGTTGCCGGCCCAGATTTTCCTGTGCATACCCTTTGTAGAAAGTCAGCTGGGGATTGCCCGGCAGCAGCTGCTCAGCTTTGACAAAATTTTCATAGGCCCGGGGAAACTGTCTGGTTTTCACACGGGCAAGACCTGCCACATAATGGCCCTGGTATTCGGCAGGATACAAATCAACGGCCGCGCCGGCATAGGATGCTGCCTCGGCAGGTTTTTCCTGGATGAGCAGGCATTTTGCCATAAGCACATGGGCGGTATAATCATCTTTTGCCTGATCCAGGGCGGATGCAAAGGCGGTCCTGGCGTTGTCATACTTTTCCCGGGCCAGATATTTTTCTCCTTCCTGCATGGAAAGAACAGCCGCTTTTATTTTTCTCAAACCGGCGATCCGGTCCATGTACCGTTCTTTCAGTAAAGAAGCATTCCTGGTTTGACTATACGCTCCCTGGTCCCGCTGGACAGCTGCTGCCAGACGTTCGTCACTCATGGGATGCGTGGAGAAAAGCAGCTGCGCTGATGAGGGTTTCTGCTTGTTCAGCGTATTGAGCATCTCCATGAGACCCACAAACCCTTTGGAATTATATCCGGATTTTACCATGTATTCATGGCCCAGAAAATCTGCTTCCCGTTCATTGTCCCGGCTGTATTTGGCCAGATACAGTCCCTGGCCCAGTGCCCCCAGCTGCTGGGTGAGATTGCCGAGGCCCTTGGCCTGGGAATCCATCAGAACAGAAAGCCCCCCAACCACCAGAGAGGAGAGCTGGCTTTTAGACATCTGTTCCGCTGTA
>JAABRW010000204.1 GCA_011390695.1 Desulfotignum sp. | reverse complement strand
GTGCATCAAAGCCATTATTCCTCGCTAATGAAACTTCTGGCGACAACCAGAATTTGGCCTCTTTGCCCGCTAAGCGAACATGAATGTGAGCAGGTTCCAAAGGCAACAAACCTGTCAATGACGAAGTGTATGTCCAGTCTTTCAACATAACGGCAAATGTGTTGAACATGTGATTTTTCAGGAATGTTTTCCATCCGAAAAACGAATGCAGGGCGATCTCCTCCCCATCCGCTCTCATTTTCCCGTTATGCTTGACATAACAAACCAGACGATATAATCTGAAAGCATGATCAGGTCATTCAAAGACAAAAATACCGAAAACCTTTTTTCCGGAAACTTTGTTAAAGAGTTCAGCGGATTCCAGAGACAGGCCATCAGGAGACTTCAGATTCTTGACTCTGTGACTTCTTTGAATGACTTGAGGGAACTGCCTTCAAATCGCTTTGAGGCTTTGAAAGGGAACAGAAAGGGCGAGTATAGCATCAGCATCAACATGCAGTGGAGGGTTTGTTTCAAATGGTATCAGGGCAATCCCCAGGAAGTTGGGATTGAGGACTATCATTAAGGAGAAAAGATATGCAGAATAAAATGCCCCCGGTTCATCCGGGAGAGATATTACGAGAAGAGCTTGAAGGCCTGAATATATCAGCCACCGCTTTCGCAAAAAGCCTGGGAGTACCCACAAACAGGGTCACTGAAATATTGAATGAAAAAAGAAGGATTACTTCGGATACAGCCCTGCGCATGAGCCGGTTTTTTGGAACCTCGGCTGAGTTCTGGATGAACCTCCAGCAGGCCTACGATCTGAAAATTACCAGAGAGGAAAAATGGCGGGAAATTGAAATGTCGGTCAGGCCCTTATGTGTGAACGCATAGCACCATCGAGAGCAAAGACATCGAAGAATTCCGAAAAACCCTGGAAGAACTGACCGCCGAAGACCCGGCTTGAATCGATCCCCGTCCTCCGGGCTTATACCCTGTCAAGCAGCATCCTGCCATTCATACCTGGTCTGTCCCCTATTTTCCAGAGCGATAAGGACCGGGACTTTGCAAGGCGGATGTACATTTACAACTACCGCATCTTTGACAAGAGCTACCGGCCGGTTACCAGCCTGGCCATTCTGGCGGATGAAGTCGATTCCTGGAGGCCGGATGCCTATACATCGGAGCAATGGGGATGCAAAATCAACTTTGAGTTTCCCATGGTGAAGCTCATGGATTATGCGGATAAAATTGATGACCTGCTGGACCAGACAAACCCATTCGCTATCATCACGGCAGCCCATCTAAAAACCAAGGCGACGAAAAACAATCCACAGGAACGATACACCTGGAAATGGACCATCACCAGGGCGCTGTATGAAAAAGGGTTCTCCACAAAAGACATCCTGAGTCTGTACCGCCTGGTGGACTGGTTGATGATGCTGCCCGATGAATTGACCAAAAAATTTACGCAAGATTTGATTGCATATGAGGAGGAAAAGAAAATGCCGTATATTACAAGTGCCGAGAGAATCGGGATAGAGAAGGGCATGGACAAAGGCCAGCTCTTGAATGCCAGAGAGATGTTACTGGAAGCCCTGGATGCCAGGTTCAGCAACAACACCCCGGCAGACATCAAGAATCAGATACAGGCGCTGAACAACAAAATAATGCTGAAACGGCTTCTCCGATCCACCATCAGCTGATAAATCAGTCAGCAAATCTGACAGATTTGATTAAGTTTTGTCTGTTTTTATCAATTAGCGGTGGCTAATTTTTTAGTGAAAATCCAGGATTTGAGTTTTTTCATAGGACACCTACTGACCTACCGGTTTGACATCTCCGGGAAGGCCATTGGCCAGGCGAAATATTCTGGCTGCTATCAGCGCTTTAGCCTGGTGATCTTTTAACTTGTGCTGCCATTTTCGGTATGTAGCTGTTTGTTTAAGTTCTATCATCAGTGGTAGTGTAGTTTATTGACGACAAAAAATCAAGCAGATATGATACTCGTAATTTGCCCTTTTCCACCCCTTCTACGACCCCGGCCTACACCACCCCCAGCGCCCGCAGCACCGGCACCTGCTTTTCCCCGAACGTCCGCGCCTGCTCATTCAGCTCCCCCAGGTTCTGCTCATCCGCCTCCAGAGTCCTGCTCATCCGCCTCCAGAGTCCTGCCCTCTTTATCCAGCTTCTGCCCCTGGGCCTGCAGTATGCCCCAAACGAACTGTGCCCACTCACCTGGCTGCTTTTTGCCCTTTTTTTTGCCGATAGGTCATCTTCATCCCGGACCGATGTCAGGTAGCGGATCACCACTTCCAGCCATTGCAGCCCGGTTTCTTTTTCCATCAGGGTCTTGAGCAGTGCCAATATATCCGGCAGCTTCTGTCGTAAATCCGGGTCTCTGATGTGCTTGAACAGAAGCAATACCACCCGGCTTACAATGGTACCTTTGATCTGATCATCGGCAAACCGGTGCAGGTCGTACAGCTCAAATCCGAAATCGGGTATATACCCGGTAAGGTCTTCCTTCGGGCCGGACAACAACGACATCAGTCGCTCTGTATTTTCCGGCCATTCTTTTCTTGGTCTGTCCCCTATTTTTCCCTCAGGACACCCCCTTTTTTCTTGACTTCAATCTTAATATGGACTAAATTTAGGTCAAGTTCAATAATTATGGAGGCCAAAATGAAACTGAGCGAATCTGTAAAACCCATTAGCTATTTTAAAGCGCACGCTTCAGAAATTGTTCGGCAAATCGCTAATCGCCGGCAACCCATAGTTATCACTCAAAATGGGGAAGCCAAAGCGATTCTTCAGGATATTGTTCAATATGAGCAGACACAGGAAAGCCTTGCCATGCTAAAAATGTTGGCCCAAAGTAGAAATAGCCTCAGAAATGGGGATCACAAACCTGTTGCCGATGTTTTCAGCAATTTGAAAAAGAAAATTCGGGAAGACCAATCTGAATGAAATACAATGTTCATATTATCTGTGATGCGGAAAAAGACCTTTTTGAAATCTATGATTATATAAAAAACGCCGGATACCCGCAAAACGCGGAAACAATTTTCTCAGAAATAGAAACAGCCTGCCGCAATCTGTCATTTAATCCGGAAAAAGGTCATTATCCCCCAGAGCTTCAACGAATTGATGTGTATGACTATCGTGAAATTCATGTAAAAATTTACCGCATTCTTTATGAGATCATAAAATCAGATGTTTTTATCCATTGCATTCTCGACGGCCGACGGAATATCCCGGAAATACTTCAGCGACGCAATTTGAGATAGGAAAAACGTGGTCTGTCCCCTATTTTTGATATTTGTGATCTGGAATTTGAATGGGACCCCGATAAGAGTAAGAGTGACCGCTGTTATGTAGAGCGCGGGTTTGACTTTGCCCATGCAGCACAGGGATTTTTTGATCCTGACCGGATTATAATAAAAGACAACAGATATGATTATGGAGAAAACCGCTACCAAATGATAAGCAAAATCCAGGAACGCGTGTTTGTGGTCATATTCACACCACGTTACAATGCAATCCGTATCATATCAGCCCGAAAAGCCAACCAGAGGGAGGTGAAACAATATGAAAAAACATCGCATGACGATTGATCCCCGCCTTATGTCCCTGGCTTCAATCGGACGTATCGATCCAGACCGTGTGGATGCAACTACTGAAGAGGAAATAGCACAGCAAAAAAAGGCTGATGACAGAGCAGCCATGCAGGATGCAGCAAGATATGCCCGCCGTATAAGAAAACGCCTGGGTCTGACCCAAACGGAATTTTCCCTGCGCATCGGTGTTTCTGTTGACACCATCCGCAACTGGGAACAGGGAAAACGATGCCCGACCGGTGCTGCCAGGTCCCTGCTTAAAGTTCTTGACAAGGCCCCTGAAACCTCTCTTGCTGCGCTTGATTGATACTGTACCCAGGGTGTCAGGAACCCTATACAGTTATTCTTTATAGGGTTGGTGACACCTTCTTGGGTTCTT
>JAABRW010000203.1 GCA_011390695.1 Desulfotignum sp. | reverse complement strand
GCATCAGAAATTTGTCCAAACACTGCGGGGGCATCGGCAAATGCGGAAGAGAATTCTGCTGCTCTTCTTTTATGCATACATTCGAACCCATTTCCATTAAAATGGCCAAAGAACAGGGGCTGTCTCTGAACCCCACCAAGATATCAGGCGTGTGCGGCCGGCTCATGTGCTGCCTCACCTTTGAAAACCAGACCTACCAGCATCTGAAAAAAAAGATGCCCAGGCTGGGCAAAACCATTGTCCTGGAACAGGGCTCAGGAAAAGTGGTACGCCAGAATATCCTTAAACAAAGCATCACTGTGCGTATGGAGGACAGAACAGAAATAGAAACAAAGGTCTGTGAACTTAAAACATGATGTGTTACAGATATCAAACAAAATCAGCGTTACACCATACGCATTATTTAGGATAAGACATGAAAACCAGAACCCAGTTTTTCACCACCCCCATATATTATGTTAATGCCAAACCCCATCTTGGGCATGCCTACACCACTATTGCAGCCGATGTGGCCACCCGGTTCAAACAGATGGATGCCTATGAAACCTATTTTCTCACCGGCACGGATGAACACGGAGATAAGATTGTCCAGGCGGCCCAAAAACAAAACCAGACCCCGAAAGAATATGCAGATAAAATCAGCCGCCTGTTCCAGGACCTGTGGCCCAGGCTCTCTGTCCGAAATGACCAGTTCATTAGAACCACTGATCCGGATCACATAAAAGTGGTAACAGACCTGCTCACCAGGATTCATGAAAAAGGTGATATCTATTTTTCCAGCTATGAGGGCCAGTACTGCTTCGGGTGTGAGCGCTTTTACCAGGACAGAGAACTTGTGGACGGCAAATGCCCGGACCATGGGGTTGCACCGTCCACCATCAAAGAATCCAATTATTTTTTTAAAATGGGCCAATACCAGGACTGGCTCATTGACCACATCAAGACCCACCCGGGGTTCATCCATCCCAGACAGTATGAAACCGAACTGCTGTCATTTTTAAAGGAGCCTCTGGAAGATCTGTGCATTTCCCGGCCCAAATCCCGTCTCACCTGGGGCATCACCCTTCCCTTTGACCACGATTATGTCACCTATGTCTGGTTTGACGCTCTGGTGAACTACATTTCCGCTCCGGGATACCCAAACGGGGCGTTATTCAAAAAATTCTGGCCCTCTGCCCGGCATTTTGTGGCCAAAGACATCATCAAACCCCACGGCATATACTGGCCCATCATGCTCAAGGCAGCAGGCATAGATATTTATGCAGGCCTGAATGTCCACGGTTTCTGGAATGTCTCAGGCAGCAAAATGTCCAAAACCATCGGCAATGTCACAGACCCCGTGGCAGTCACCGACCAGTACGGGGTGGATGCATTCCGGTATTTTCTGATGCGGGAAATGGTCTTTGGCCTGGATGCCAATTTCACGGAAGATGTGCTTGTGTCACGGATTAACGCAGACCTGGCCAATGACCTGGGAAATCTGTTTTCCCGGGTGCTGTCCATGAACTTCCGGTATTTCAAAGGGGTTGTTCCAACCCTGGTACCGGCAGCTGGTCTTTCTTTGGAAAAAGATGCCTGCACAGCCATTCACAGTTTTCAAGAGGCCATGGCCGGGTATGAATTTCACAAGGCCACAGCTGCCGTGTGGCAATTTGTCTCCTGTATGAACAAATACATAGATACCCATGAACCCTGGCAACTGGCCAAAGATGCAGACAAAAAATCTTTGCTGTCTGCTGTTATCTGCAATCTGCTGGAAGGCCTTCGCACCGTGGCCTGCCTCATTTATCCGGTCATGCCCGGCACCAGCAAAAAAATGCTGACCGCCCTGGGCATCAAGATTCCGGAAAACGGATTTTTCCTGCTGGACCAGATCCATGTCTGGGGACAGATACAACCAGGCACCTGTCTTGCCAAACCGCAAATTCTGTTCCCCAGAATTGATGTACCCCAGAAAGAGACGTCTGAACAGGAAAACTCTCCGGAAAAAAAGAAGAAACCACCGGTTGCAGCACCTGAACACAAACCCCGGATAACCATTGAGGACTTTGCAAAGATAGATCTGCGCACAGGCACCATCCTGGCAGCAGAAAAAATTGCCGGTTCAGACAAATTGTTAAAGCTGCAGGTGGACACAGGGGCCCATACCCGTCAGATAGTCGCCGGTATTGGAAAATATTACGCCCCCGAAGACCTTGTGGGAAAACAGGTTGTGGTGGTGGCCAACCTCAAGCAGGCAACCCTGATGGGGGAAAAATCCCAAGGCATGGTCCTGGCTGCCGGCACAAAAAAAGAACTGATCCTGGCAGGATTTGATACACAGGTCCAACCGGGCAGTCCGGTAAAATAACAGCACACATAAAACCGACAAAACAGGGCCTTTTGCCCGGGATTTACCAGGGAAAAAACAAAACCGTGTTTACCTACAAAAAAGAAGACTCCTGGCGGGAGCACCAGGCAGAATTTATTTACCGCAAAAGAAAAAAACGGTTTTTCCGGAGTACTGCCAGAAAAACAATGGTACTTTTTCTGGTATGTTCTGCTTTTGTGGGAGCATGGCAATATTTCAGCCTGCACCTGCAGCCATTGTACCACAATCCTTCGGTCGGCAGCTCCCGGGTCACCCAGCCGGTGATTGAACCATTGCAACTGTCCCGGATTCAGGTCCGAAAAATGGTACAGGACAAAAACCTTTTAAATGCCCGTAAAAACATCTTTTTTACAGACACCCCAGAAGAAAGCTTCCGCATTGTCACCTCCCTGGATCCGGACCTGACCTCCTTTCTCACATCACGCCTGGACCATCTTAAAACCCTGACCCGGGGAAAGCCCAGGCAGATAGCCATGGTGGTCATGGATGCCAATCTGGGCCAGATCCTTGCCATGGCAGGATTTGATCTGGAAAACCCGGAGACCAACCCCTGCACTTCCGCCATATATCCGGCTGCCAGTATTTTTAAAATCGTGACAGCAGCAGCAGCAGTGGATGCCCTGGGATATACCCCCCAGACCCCTTTGTATTTTAACGGCAACAAATACACCCTTTACAAACGCCAGTTAAAGGATGTAAAAAACAAGTATACCGTAAAAGTTTCCCTTGCCAGTGCATTTGCCGACTCCATCAACCCGGTTTTCGGCAAACTCGGCCAGACCTATCTGGGAAAGGAAACATTGTCTGCCTATGCCCATGCCTTCGGGTTCAACCAGACGCCGCTAACAGACCTTGTCTTTGACGGGGGCCGTTTTTCCATGAATGAGGACAATTTCCATCTGGCGGAACTGGGGTGCGGGTTCAACCGGGATACCCTTATTTCACCCGTATTTGGTGCCATGATGCTCACGCCCCTGTTCAACCAGGGACAAATGCTTTTGCCTGCCGTTGTCGCCCGGGTCACCAATGCAAAAGGAGAAACCGTTTATAAACACACCAGAGAATACCTTGCTTCAGCCATAGATCCTGCATCAGCCGCCGCCATTATCCGGCTCATGGAAAAAACCGTTTCCCAGGGAACCGCCAAAAAATCCTTTGGCAGATTTTCCAGGGACAAAACCCTTTCCCGATTAGTCATCGGCGGCAAAACAGGATCTCTTTCCAACCGGGAACATACCATAAAATATGACTGGTTCACCGGGTTCGGAAAGGAAAAAACCGGGTCCCGGGCCATTGTGGTATCCATTGTGGTGGGACATGGCAAATACATCGGCACCCGGGCCGGCACCCATGCAAGATCAATTTTAAAACACTATTTTGCCACAAAACAGGCACCGCCATCCAGTTGAAACCAGCAGCAGGAGAGAACACATGATATCCAAGACCATCCACCGGTTAAAACACCTGACCAAGTGTATTTTTCAGCACATCCATGTGGGAAAATCCCTGGACCAGGCCGGAGAAAACAGTCTGATTTTATTTCCTTTTCTGCCCAACCACCTGTCATGCGGTATCTGTGCGCTGGTGGCCTTCAAAGGAGCTGATCATAAACCACAG
>JAABRW010000213.1 GCA_011390695.1 Desulfotignum sp. | reverse complement strand
AGTTCCCCGTCTTCTCCTTTGGGCAGCTCTCTGGTGCTGTCATCCAGGGCAACGATTTTTACATCTGTGCCCGGCAAAGGAAAACCGATGGAGCCGATTTTTCTGGTTTCTTTGAATGAAGGATTGATACAGGCTGCAGGGGCGGTTTCTGTCAGCCCGTAAGCCTCAAAAATAATGGAGCCGGTTTTTTCTTCAAACTGCCTGCAGACTTCAGGCGGCAGGGGTGCGCCTCCTGAAAGGCACCCCATGATGGAGGTGATATCGTATTTGTCCAGGTGGGGGTGGTTGGTAAATGCCACAAATATGGTGGGCACTGCGGTTATAAATGTGGGCCGGTATTTTTGGACTGCTTCCAGAACGCCGGTGAAGGGTGGATTGCCTGCCCGGGGATCAGGGATGCAGATGAGCCGGCTGGCGGATAAAGCACTGAAAAGCAGGGCGCTGGTGATGCCGAAACTGTGATACCATGGCAGCACCCCAAGATAGGTGTGATATCCGCCGTGGCGCATTTTTTCCGGTTTGGCGCCCGGTTCATGGACCAGCCGGAAGTATTCTTCACAGGCCTCAAGGTTATAGGTGAAATTGGTGTGGGTAAGTTCCGCGCCTTTGGGCACACCGGTTGTGCCGCCGGTGTAAAGCATTACCGCTGTTTCTTCCTCAGGCACAATATCAATTTCAGGGGGGTCGGGGCTGTATGATGCCACAATGTCGTCAAACATCACATGTCCGGGTGCATGTCTGTCCGCCTTGGGGATTTTCCCCAGAAGTCCCCCCAGAAAAGCCTTGATTTTCGGCAGATAGGATTTGATATTGCAGACAACGACGGTGTCAATTTCCGTGCCTTTTATGGCTTCCACCGTGTTGGCGTAAAACATGGGATGGTCCATGCAGAACACCATTTTGGATTCCGAGTCCTTCAGCTGGTAGTTGAGCTCTGCCGGGGTGTACACCGGGTTGCAGTTGACCGCTACAGCACCGGCTTTCAGGATCCCGAAAAGCACCTCAGGGAAATGCGGGATGTTGGGAAGAAAAATGGCTACCTTGTCCCCCTGTTCAATGCCTTTATCAACAAGAAAAGTGGCTATTCTGTCCGCCGTGTCTTTTACCTGGGCATAGGTCCTGGAAGCACCGTTAAAAATGGTATACACATTGTCAGGGTATTTTTGTGCGCTGTTGTCCAGGATCCGGGTCAGAGGATAGTGGTAATCGGTCACATCATGTGCCACACCTTCCGGCCAGTAAGGGGTTTGCCACTCGGGGCTCTGCATTGTACATCTCCTTTTTTGGGGTCATTGGATTGGGCGCTTTTGCCAGCAAGCGCCTGTTCTTTTAAAAAACATGTATTAATTTTTGTATATACCCATATATTTCCCAAGTTTGAAATGATTTTCGTATCCGGAGGTAAAAAAATATCTGCCCGGACCAGTCTGAGGCTGCGGGCATTTTTAAGGACAAATGTCCGGATAAAGGTATTTGCGGTTGATAAAGCGAAACTGCAATGGTAATGGATAATAGAAACAATCATACAATCAGAACAGGAGACATGTAGAGTACCATGACAAAACCGATCAAAATACTTTTTATCATCTGTTTATGGGGCTGGGCATCTGCGGTATCTGCACAGGAAGTTTACGTCAGCGGTATTACCAAAATTACCATGCGTACAGGGCCGGGGGTGGAACATAAAATTGTGGCCATGCTGGTATCAGGCACCAGGCTTGAAATACTCGAGTACCAGGATGACTGGTCCATGGTGCAGACAGATGACCAGAAAAGCGGATGGGTACTGACACGGTTTCTTACCGAAGACAAACCATTAACGCTCCAGGTTCAGAAACTGCGCAGGGATAATGAACGCCTGGCCGAGGCCCTTGAAAAAAGCCGGGAAGAAAACCAGGCCCTGATCGAAAAAAATGCTGCACTGGAAGGCATAGAAAAAAAATACCGCAAGCTGGAACAGGCATCAGCTGATTTTTTCAAACTGGATGCCCGGTACAAGGCCCTTGTTACATTGTCCGAAGAACAGCAGCAGCAGATAAAGACGTTGGAGAAAAATCTGAACAACGAGCAGATTTTATGGTTCCTCAGCGGGGCAGGTGTATTCATGGTGGGATTGATTCTCGGGTTGAGTACCCGTAAAAAGAAAAAACGGTCGTTGTTATGATCAGGAAAACCGATTTTTTGGTTATCGGCAGCGGTATTGCCGGCTTGAGCTATGCTTTGAAAGCAGCCCGGCACGGGCAGGTCATTATTATTACCAAAAAAAATATCCAGCAGAGCAACACGGCCCTGGCCCAGGGAGGTGTTGCTGCTGTATTCGGCAGGCAGGATTCTTTTGCCCTGCACATGGAAGATACCATGAAGGCAGGTGATGGCCTGTGCAACCCGGATGCGGTTAAAATGGTGGTGGAAAACGGTCCTGAAAGGATTAAGGAGCTGGTGGACCAGGGGGCACGGTTTAACAAGGAGGGTAAGGGAAAATATGATTTTTCTCTGGGCAGAGAAGGGGGCCATTCAGCCAAACGTATTGTATACGCCCATGATCTGACCGGCAGAGAAATTGAAGATGCCCTGGTGGATTGTGTAAAAAAACATGACAACATCACTATCCTGGAGAACCATGTTGCAGTCAATTTGATCACCTTTTCTTCTTCTGTCAGAAGCGGGGTATTGGTGACCCAGTATGAAAATATCTGCTGCGGGGCCTATGTTTTGAATAAAACTACCGGTAATGTGGAAACTTTTCATGCAGGTGTGACCCTTCTGGCCACCGGTGGTGCCAGCAAGGTATATCTGTATACCTCCAATCCGGATATTGCAACAGGAGACGGTATTGCCATGGCTTACCGGGCCGGGGCATCTGTGGCAAATCTGGAATTTGTTCAGTTTCACCCAACCTGTCTGTATCATCCACAAGCCAAAAATTTTCTTATTTCCGAAGCTGTGCGGGGAGAAGGGGGCAGACTGCTGGATGGCAAAGGCCGGCGCTTCATGGCGGACTATACCCCTGACAGGGAACTGGCCTGCCGGGATATTGTAGCCAGGGCCATTGACAATGAATTAAAGAAAACCGGCGCAGAATCGGTTTTTCTGGATATTTCCCACAAAGATGCCGCATTTATCAGGCAGCGGTTTCCCAATATCCATGCCCGTTGCCTGGAATATGGGATTGACATCACCACCGATCCCATTCCCGTGGTGCCGGCAGCCCATTACATGTGCGGCGGGGTGGCAACCGATTTGAACGGAAAAACCGATGTTCAGCGCCTGTATGCTGTGGGGGAAACCGCCTGCACAGGCCTTCACGGTGCCAACCGCCTGGCATCCAATTCTTTGCTGGAGGCTCTGGTATATGCCCATAATGCGTATCTGGATTCAGTAAAGGAATTTTCAGCCATCCGGAACAAGGTTGATATCACCCTGGATACCTGGGATGAAACCAACACAACAGACAGTGATGAAGCCATTGTGGTCTCTCACAACTGGGATGAGATCCGGCGGCTCATGTGGAATTATGTGGGCATTGTCAGATCGGATAAGCGCCTCCAGCGTGCGGCCCGGCGCATTAAAACCATCCAGGATGAGATCAATGAATATTACTGGGATTTCAAACTGACATCCGATCTGGTGGAATTGCGGAACATTGCCACAGTGGCAAAGCTTGTGATCAGGTCCGCTCTCATGCGCAAAGAAAGCCGGGGGCTGCACTATAACATTGGTTATCCCCAACGGGATGATAAAAATTTTCTGGCCCACACCATATTAAAGAAACGGGTTTGATACCAGGGCATGGTCGTTATTCAGATGCAGAAAACCGGTTTGGATCCATCATTCATGAACTGTTGTTCAGATTTATTTTCTGATTCGGGTTTTTTGGGTGACAGCCCGGATGAACATCTTGATTTTTTTAAAATTGACAACCAGTACCAGAATAACAATAAGGGCAAATATATACTGAATCATATGAAACCGCTCTTCCAGAAAATCAAAGAACTGAAACCAGACAATGATGGCGGTTAACGTGCCCAGAAAAGTGGCGGAAAAATTTTTCACAAGACTGAGCCTGAGCATGTACCCGATGATGGATCCCACCACAGGGCCGGTCACCGGCAATGGTGCCATGACAAAAAAGAATATGCCCAGCCAGCCGAATCGTGCAATTTTTTGTTTGTTTTTAAACGCTTTTGCTGCGATATTTTCCATGATCCGGGTGACCCACTCCACCCGCACGTACTGGGTGGCGCTTAAGACAAAAATGGAATAGGTAAAACAGACAATCAAAATTTCCAGATAAAAATTATAAAATATGGTGGAAAAGGTACCAAAGTCCTGGAGAATACACAGCCCGATGCCGGCTGCCCTTCCCCCTATACTGTGGGCAATGAATACCAGAACCAGGGTTTTTGCGGTTTCAAAATCAGTGACAAAATAATAGACAATACTTGCCACGAGTACAAATGCCAGAAAGATCCCGGTCAGCAGCAGCTTTCCTTCAACGGTTTTAAATAAATTGTCTTGCATGCTGTGTATAACTCTTTTTTTTGATCGTCTGTCCAGCCAGCATCTTATATGGTAAACCGTAAAACTTGTCAACAAGTCTTCATGGACAGCTTTCGTGTGCAGGGTTATACCCGGGTGCCCACAAACAAGGTCACTATGCCAAAGGTCATTGGTTTGAAACGTACATGGCCGAATCCAGCATCAGACATGAGGGTTGCAAATGCTGCGGGAGACGGGAAATGTAAAACCGATGCCGGCAGGTAATGGTAGGCATGGGATTGTTTTGAAAAAAGCGCACCGATAAGGGGCAGAATTTTTTTAAAATAAGCCAGGTAGATGGTTCTGAAAAACGGGGCCCGGGGTGTGGTCAGTTCGAGAACAGCCAGATTTCCCCCTTTTTTGAGGACAGTGTGAAACTGGGATAATGCCCGGTGCCGATCCATGATGTTCCTGATCCCAAAGGCAATAAATACCGTGTCAAATGTGTCTGGTTTGAAAGGCAGAAAAAGACCGTCGCCATTCACCAGGCATATGGACTGGTTTTTTTTGTGAACCAGTTTTTTGCGGCCGGCTTTGAGCATGGCATGGGAAAAATCAACACCTGTTATGCAGGCCTGCCCTTTCAGATGCCGACTGACCGCCAGGGCCACATCACAGGTGCCGCAGGCCACATCCAGAATTCTGCTTTTTTCAACAGGGGCTGCGGCCCGGACCATATGGGCCCGCCATACCACATCCTGTCGAAGGCTGAGCAGCCGGTTCAGAAAATCATATCTATGGGCAATTTTGTCAAACATTTCCTTGACAAAATCAAGTTCTTTGTTCATCGTTGACAACCTGAATTTTAGAATTAATGTATATAATTTATCACAGGCAGATTGGGAAAGTACCATACCAGGGACACGATTACAAATAAAACCACATGGAAACGACTGGAAATTAGGTAGGATATGATAGAAAAACGCGACTATTATGAAATCCTGGGGGTTGCCAGGGATGCAGACAAACAGATTTTGAAAAAAGCATATCGAAAACTGGCCATTAGATATCATCCTGATAAAAATCCAGATGACAAAGATGCTGTAGAAAAATTCAAGGAAGCGTCTGAAGCCTATGAGGTTTTGAGCAATGACAACAAGCGGCATATTTATGACCAGTTCGGTCACCAGGGTCTTGAAGGTGCGGGTCATTCAGGTCCCAGTGGATTTGAGGATATTTTTTCCAGTTTTGGTGATATTTTTGAAGACTTTTTCGGATTCGGCGGTGCCAGGGGCGGCCGGGGAAACAGAGTGCAGCGGGGCTCTGACCTGCGGTATAATATGACCATTGATTTTATGGAAGCGGCATTCGGCACCGAAAAAACCATTTCCATCCCCAGACTGACCACTTGTGATGAATGCGACGGGAGCGGCTGCCGTCCGGGTACCCAGGCACAAACCTGTGCCCATTGCCACGGTTCCGGCCAGTTTATCCAGAGCCAGGGGTTTTTCAAGGTCAAGACCACCTGCCCCTATTGTAAGGGCCGGGGGGGTGTTATTGACGATCCCTGCCCCAAATGTGTGGGCGCAGGCCGTGTGGAGATCACAAGAAAGGTCCAAGTAAAAATACCGGCCGGTGTGGATGTGGGTGCAAAACTGCGGCTTACCGGAGAAGGAGAAGCCTCTCCTTCTGCAAACGGACCAGCCGGTGACCTGTATGTGGTCATAAATGTGAAACCCCACAAGTTTTTTCAGCGGGATGGGAGTGACATCATCTGTGCCATTGATATCTCTTTTGCCCAGGCAGCCCTGGGAGATGAAATTACGGTTCCCACCCTGGTGGGGGAGGAAAAACTCACCATTCCCAAAGGCACCCAGTTCGGCGACAGTTTCCGGCTGCGGGGGGAAGGCATTGCTTCCTTGCGTACGGGCCGGCGGGGGGATCAGATCATAAAAGCGATCATTAAAACCCCCACCAAGCTTACCGGCAAACAAAAAGAATTGTTAAAGCAGTTTGACAAACTGGACGCAAACAAGATTTCCAACAAGTTGAAAAATCTGTTCAAAAAATAAATAGCAGCAGGCGGATACCATGTTTGAACTCAAAATAAAAACCCGGTTTGCCGGGGCCCACCAATTGACCATGGTGGGGGAAAAATGTGAGAACCTCCATGGTCATAACTGGCATGTGGAGGTATGCGTTAAAGGCGTGCAGCTGAATTCCGCCGGTGTGCTGGCTGATTTCGGAGATATCAAAAAAGCGGTGCGCAAGGTGGTGGACGGGGATCTGGATCATAAATTTCTCAATGAACTGGCCGCGTTCAAAGACAAACAACCCACTTCGGAACGTATTGCCGTATATATTGCCCAGCAGGTCCAGGCACTTCTGGATGACACTTTGGATGAAAGTCTTCAGGTATCCCGCGTCATGGCATGGGAATCCGATGATGCCTGTGCCATCTACTATCCTGAGTAGTTTGCTGTTTATTGACGGGTAATGATCCGTTTTGCCGGGATAAGGCCTGTGGCTGCGGCTGAAACGATATTGCCGGCCACCCCTGGACCATCTCCGGCCATATACAATCCCTTGATGCCGGTTTCCAGATGGTTGTCCGTTTCCACCTGGGTGGCAAAAAATTTGATCTCCGGTGCATAGAGCAGGGTTTCATCATTGGACACTCCGGGTACCACAAGATTGAGGGATTCCAGCCCCTCAATGATATTGGACAGAATCCTTTCCGGCAGTGCCATGGCAATGTCCCCGCACACCACGTTTGTCATGGTGGGTTCGATATAGCCCTTGTGGATTCTGTGCCAGGTGGACCTGCGTCCCCGCTTCAGATCCCCGAACCGCTGGAGGATGGGTTTTCCCCCGCCGATGATGGTGGCCAGTCTGCCGATGGATTCTCCATAGGCCTGATTGTCGGTCACCGGTTCCGTAAGTATCACCTTGGATAAAAATGCAAAATTGGTGTTTTCCGATTTTTTGCCGGAGTAGGCATGGCCGTTGACACAGACAAAATTATTGTAATTTTCAAGGGAGATGAACCCGCCCTGGTTGGTGCAGAAGGTCCGGGTCTGGTCATCATAGGTGGTGGTCTGTATAAAAAAGGTGGGATCATAAATGATGTTGCATAAATCATCCATGATATCGTTGTGCACTTCCACCCGCACCCCGACTTCAATGCCCCGCTGGCTTAAGTTGATACCGTGTTTTGCGGCCACTGATGCCACCCAGTTGGCACCGATACGGCCCGGGGCCAGGATAACGTTGGGGGCCTCATAGGTGGCTTTGTCGGTTACCACACCCGTGACCCGGCCGCCCGTTTCCAGAATATCCACAGCGGTTTCATTGAGCCTGACTGCCAGGCCTTTGGACCGGATATGGTCTGCCATGCCTGCAATATAACCGGGCAGATTGTCGGATCCCAGGTGTTTCTGCCGGATGAGCATCAGATCGATGCCGAACCGTTTGGCTTCTTTTCTGATCTGTCTGGCAGCATCCATGTCAGTGGGATACACCGGCCCGTCCATGTGAAACCGGGTAAAAATCGCCTCGGTTTCATCAATGAGGGCCTGGGCCGCCGGCAGGGGCATGAACTGCGTCAGATCTGTTTTGCCCAGCCGGGGAATGAAGTTGAGTTTTCCGTCAGAATACAGGCCTGCGCCGCCGATGCCCGATAAAATATTACACGGAATGCACTGGGCGCATTTTTGCAGTTTGTGGTTGGGGCATTTGCGCTTCAACGAATCCTTGCCTTTTTCGATTAACAACACCTTAAGCCTGGCATTTTCCATCAAATACCAGGCTGCAAAAAGTCCGGCAGGCCCCCCGCCCACGATTACAACATCATATGTCATTGTTTTTTTCCACGTCTTTTGGTTCAAGGCCCATGGCTTTTGCCCGGGCCATCCATTGTTTCCGGGCCAGGCTCCGCATGTCTACAACATTGTCTGTTTCATCCACGATTTCCATTCCCATGAGGGTTTCTATCAGATCTTCCAGTGAAACCAGCCCGTCTATCCCCCCGTGTTCATTGACAATAACGGCAATATGCTGGCGTTCCTTGAGAAAACGCTCAAAAAGCACGGTTAATGAAATGGTGCCGGGAACTGCAAGGATGTTTCGTTTCAATACCTTGAGTTTTTCACTGCCCCGTTTCTGGGCCGCAAAAATCAGCACATCATCCTTTAGAACAAACCCGGTGGTGTCGTCAATATGGGATTTATACAGGGGGATGCGGGAAAAGGGGGTCTGGGTGATGTATTTAAGGGCATCCTGGATTGTCATGTCTTCGGCAAGTGCTGAGATGACGGTCCGGGGTGTCATGATATCGGTTACTTTCAAAGATTCAAAGTGTAGAAGGTTCTGGATGATCCTGGATTCCTTGATATGAATCTGGCCCGTGGTTTCCCCCACCGATGCCATGGCAATGAATTCATCTCTGGAGAAAATATGCATATCTTTTCCCCGGGAGATGGATTTTGTGAGTTTTTCAGACAGCCATACAACAGGGTACAGGGCAACAGTCAAGGTGTTTATAAAAACCGCAGTCGGTCCCACAAGTTTTGGCCAGTAAACAGCGCCGATGGTTTTGGGAAGGATTTCAGAAAGAAAAAGGATCATCAGGGTCATGACAGCGGAAAAGACCCCGAACCAGGCGCTTCCGAACACAATCGTCGCCTTGGCCCCGGCACCGATGGCCCCCACGGTATGGGCAATGGTATTCAAGGTTAATATGGCTGCAAGGGACTGGTCCACGTTGTCCTGCTTCAGCCGCTTTAACAGGGCGGCCAGCTTGGGGCGTTTTTCTTTCAGGCTTTCAATGTAGGAGGGGGTGATACTCAAAAGGACTGCTTCCGCCACTGAGCACAGAAATGAAAAAACCAGGGCCAGTCCCACAAACAGAACCAAACCTGCAATATCTGCATCTGAATATAAGTTTTTCATTTGTGTTGGTACCTGTTCATTTGGGTCAATACTTTTGTCACTGCGTCTGTCACCATAACATCTGCTGTCTCCTGTGCAAGGAAAAAACAAAACTCCTGGTGAAATTTTTTTGCTTTTTTCACTGGGCCTTTGCCAAACCTTGAATATTTTATGAGGTATTTTGGGATGACCGATGCGCAATTGATCAGTCAATGATAACGAAAATATTGTTGAATTTTAGGAGAATCAAAGGAAGCTCCAGTGGGTTTTAAGAGTATTCGTCTTCTCTTCGATATAGAAAGTGACGTAGAACAAGAGCAGTTAAACTCCTTGATCAAACTAACAGAGCGATATTGTGTGGTATGAGGCAGCTGCCAATAGATCGTGTGAGCAAAACCTGCCTCCATATATTGGATTACTGCCAGTATTTCTGCAGGTATCTTGCTTCTATCAGTTTGATGGAGCCTTCATCAACCTTACCGCCTGCAAGTGAGAATTCAACCAGATCATTTTTGTACATGATTTTCCTGGCACTGTTGAACCGATAAGTCTGGCTTTTGTCTTTCAACACAATAGCATACTCATAGATTTGGGCTGCAGAGTTAAACACCCTTTCGGTCATGACGCCCTCAAGCTTTGCCGGGGTTGCAGCTGCAGCCATCTGCTGTTCCTGGACACCACCCTGTACCGCGAGTTGACCGCCAGTGCCAAGACCGCCTTTTACTGTCTGGGCCTTGTAGGATTTGAGCGCCCGAATCAGGCTGTTCATGGAGTCAGTGAATGCCGCGACTAAGACCTTTCCTTCCGGTGTATTTGAATATGCGCCGACCGCCCCACCGACACCGCTGCCGAACGCACCACCCAGCAGGTTGAAGTCTGTATTTCTTGCACTGCCTTCTGCAGCAGCCAGCTGGACTCCGGACCGGTTTTCAATGAGTGTCAGGACGGTACTGGCATCGCTGGTTTTAAAACCGCCGGCCACGGCACCGGCCACAGAACCGAAAAGACCGCCGATCACACCGCCGGCACCGCTTGTGTCCTTGGCGCTGAATGTAATCGAGGGAGACACGGTATAGTCGGCCGCGACCATCTGCCCTTTCCCGAAGTTTGAACCGGATCGCATTTCACCGGATTCCATAAGGATCCGCTCCTGCATCATCTGATTCATTGCACGCCCCCTTTCAACGACAACAAAACAATTGGACTGCTGTGCTAGAAGACGGATGACAGGGATTGTGGACGGGAGCCTTAAATCCCTTGTCAGGTACCGGTACCAGGGTTCTGAATCTTCTTCATAGATTGCCATGGTTCCAAGTGAAGCGTCGCAGCTTTCCAGCTCTTGGTTGGCGTTCTGGGCGGTTGCGCCGCCGGCTGCCCCGGTGGCTTCTGTCTTGGCTTTGCTGGAGCCTGTGGACATGGAGGACACACATCCTGACAAGGATATGACGAAAAGAGACAACGTGCAAAATACCAAGGGAAAAATAAGGGTTTTTCTATTCATTTTGGATTATCCCTCTTTTTTGAGTGGTTGATTCTAAAATTAGAATATTAAGACAAGCAAAAGACGGTTGTCAAGGACAGAATGGTCTTGTTTGAATATTTTGCGCAACCGCATCTTTGAGATCGGGCTTTTCAGCCTCTGGTAAAGGAAATGGCAATGACAATCATTTGATGTTATATTTCTAAACACAAAAAAAGGGACAAAAGTATGACCAGCGATTTTTTTCTTCATATGTCAGCATCGGCAGCCCGGATCGGCGTTCCTATCTCCTGGTGGGAAATATCATTAACCTGGCATCCCGTCTCCAGTCTCTGACACGCAGCCTGGATGCCAGCATTATGCAAAAGAATGTTTCTGCCCGGCCTGGATGAGAATCCGGTCTTGCAAGGGTGTCTGGTTGCTGATATAAATGCCGCTGTTGTGACAAAAACCTTTAAAAAATGATGTGGGGCACATGGCAACAGGCAGATTTCTGGTGTTCGAAGGGCTGGACGGATCCGGTAAAACCACCCAGATGGCCCGGATACAAAAACGGCTCACCAGCATGGGCAGCGAAGCTGTGACCACATGTGAACCCACAAACGGTCCTGTGGGATCTTTGATCCGTGACATGCTGGAAGGACGGATCTCCAGTGATCCGTGGACCATTGCGGCCCTGTTTGCCGCAGACAGAACCGATCATCTGGTGAAGCCGGAAACCGGGGTGCAGGCCCTGGTGGAAAAAGGCCGGGTGGTGCTGTGCGACCGGTATTATTTTTCCTCTTATGCCTACCATGCCCGGGACATGGACCTGGAATGGATCATCACCCTGAACAGTTTGAATGCGCAGATTATCAGACCGGATCTGACCCTTTTTATCGATGTGGCGCCTGAAACCTGTCTGGACCGGATCCGGGCCGGCCGGCACCGTCTGGATATGTATGAAAAAATTGACATCCTCAGACAGGTGCGCCATAATTATTTTGCTGCCTTTGACCGTTTAAAGGACCGGGAAAAGGTGGTGGTGGTGGATGGAAATGTTTCAGAGGATGCAGTTGAAGAAAGCATCTGGCAGCACCTGCAGCCTTTTGTGAATTCCCGGAAAGAATCAGACATAAAATAATGGGCTGAAATGGATACAAAACAAACAAAAAAAGTCTGTGTTGTGGACGGGCAGGGCGGCGGCATCGGTGCGGTTATCATTAAAAAACTCAAGGACCGGTTTGGTGAACAGATCGAGATTATTGCCCTGGGCACCAATGCCATTGCAACGGCCCAGATGCTCAAGTCCCGGGCCAACAAGGGGGCATCCGGTACCAATGCCATTATTCAGACCGTGAAAAAGGCGGATGTGATCATAGGGCCCGTGGGCATTATCATGCCCCATGCCATGATGGGGGAGGTGACCTGCGAGATCGCTGAGGCCATCAGCCTGTCAGATGCCAGAAAAGT
>JAABRW010000201.1 GCA_011390695.1 Desulfotignum sp. | reverse complement strand
ATAAACCAGCACAGATCCCCTGCCTTGAATTCCCAGGCCGGGCATTTTTCCAGACGGTATTCAGGACATTGGTTGATATCCCAGCAGTCTTTGCTGTCTTTGTTCGGGTTCACCAGACGTGACAGCAGAAACAGCAGCTGGCGCTCCACATGGTGGGGAATCTTGCGCCACCCCTGTTCATAACTGTGAATGGCCTTGATGGAAATGCCCAGCAGCCGGGCAAGTTCTTTCTGGGTTTTGTCCAGCCGGGTCCGCAGGTTTTTGAAGGTATATGCTTCCATAGGTACTCTTTTTAAACAGCATAAAAGGTAAACAATCTTAAACAAAAATATACCACAGAGTGGTGGGTGTCAATGAGGAAATCCCATTGCCCTGTCCAAAGCCGTGATTTTGTCTGGTTGACGGGATGCGATATTGCATTACTTTATATGCAAAATTATAAATAATAATGAAAGGAATATAAGGTGATTTATGAAACTTGATAAATTAACAGTGAAATCTCAGGAACTGCTGCAGTCCGCCCATGATCTGGCCGGCCGCATGAACCATCCCTCCATTGAGCCGGTGCATTTTATAAAAGGTATGCTGGCTGACAACCAGGGGGTTGCGGTATCCATCCTAAAAAAAATCGGTGCGGACATGGCAACCGTGACAGCCGAGGTGGACCAGGCGTTGGAAAGCCAGCCTCAGGTGTCAGGGGCAGCAGATCTGTATCTGTCCAGAGACAGCCGCCAGGTACTGGACACGGCATTCAAAGAAGCAGACAAGATGAAGGACCAGTATGTGAGTCTGGAGCATCTGCTGCTGGCCCTGACCAGCGGGAAGGGAAAAATCGCTGAAATTCTCGGGCGCCAGGGGGTGACCAGGGATGCAATCCTGTCTGTGTTAAAGGATATCCGTGGCAACCAGAGTGTGACGGACCAGAATCCGGAAGAACGGTACCAGGCCCTGGAAAAATACGGCCGGGATCTGACCCAGCTGGCCCGGACCGGCAAACTGGACCCGGTGATCGGCAGAGATGATGAAATCCGGCGGATTGTCCAGGTGTTGTCCAGGCGGAGAAAAAACAATCCCGTGCTCATCGGAGAACCCGGGGTGGGGAAAACCGCCATTGTGGAAGGCCTGGCCCAGCGTATCGTGGAAGGGGATGTGTCTGATTCTTTGAAAAACCGCCGGGTGGTGGCCCTGGACATGGGGGCCCTGCTGGCCGGTGCCAAGTTCAGGGGCGAATTTGAAGAACGGCTAAAAGCCGTACTCAAGGAGGTGGAATCTGCCGAAGGTGAGGTGGTGTTGTTCATTGACGAGCTGCACACCGTGGTGGGGGCAGGTGCTTCCGAAGGGTCTGTGGATGCCTCCAACATGCTCAAGCCGGCATTGGCCCGAGGCACCTTGCGGTGCGTGGGCGCCACCACACTGAATGAATACCGCAAGTATATAGAAAAGGACGCCGCCTTAGAGCGCAGGTTCCAGCCGGTCATGGCCAAAGAACCCAGTGTGGCAGACACCATTTCCATCCTCAGGGGGCTCAAGGAGAAATATGAGGTTCACCACGGTATCCGTATCAAGGATTCTGCCCTGGTGGCGGCTGCCACCCTGTCCAACCGGTATATTGCGGACCGGTTTTTACCGGACAAGGCCATTGACCTGATTGACGAGTGCGCTTCCAGACTGCGTATTGAAATCGATTCCATGCCCCGGGCCATTGACGAGATTCAGCGCAGAATAACCCAGGCACAGATCGAACGCCAGGCCCTGCTTAAGGAAAAAGACCCGGCATCCAGGGAACGCCTGGAAAAACTGGAAAAAGACATTGCATCCATGTCCGAGGAAATCGGGCCCATGAAGATGCGCTGGGACAGTGAAAAAGGTCTGATCCAGGAAATATCGGGTATCAGAGAAGAGCTGGACAAGTGCCAGACCCAGGCCCAGGTGGCGGAACGCGCAGGAGACCTGGAAAAAGTGGCCCAGATCCGCTATGGCACCATGGCCCAGCTCCAGAAGGACCTGGAAGCCAAAAAACAGGAACTGGAAGAGCTGCAGCAGACCGGAAAAATGCTCAAAGAGGATGTGGAAGATACGGATGTGGCCGAAGTGGTGTCTGCCTGGACCGGGATCCCGGTGTCCAAAATGCTGGAAGCGGAACAGGAAAAGCTGATACACATGGAAGATTATATCAAACAGCGGGTCATCGGCCAGACCCAGGCCATTGATGCGGTATCCAATGCCGTGCGCCGGGCCAGATCCGGGCTGTCTCCCGAGGACCGGCCCATCGGTACCTTTATTTTCATGGGGCCTACCGGCGTGGGAAAAACCGAGCTGGCCAAATCCCTGGCTGAGTTCATGTTTGACAGCCAACAGGCCATGGTCCGTCTGGACATGTCTGAATACATGGAAAAGCATTCAGTGGCACGCCTTATCGGCGCCCCTCCAGGATATGTGGGGTATGATGAAGGCGGATTTCTCACTGAAACCGTGCGGCGCCGGCCCTATTCCGTGCTGCTGTTTGATGAAATTGAAAAAGCACACCCGGATGTGTTCAATATCCTGCTCCAGGTCCTGGATGACGGCCGGATGACAGACGGGCACGGCCGTACAGTGGATTTTCGGAACACCATCATCATCATGACATCCAATGTGGGATCACGGTTTCTCCAGGAGTCAGGCACCAGCGGTGGGTTTTCTACAGAAGAGGTGGATGCGGGCATTGCCCGGGCCTTAAAAGAGGTGTTCCGTCCTGAATTTTTAAATCGTATTGATGAGATCATCACCTTCCATGCTCTGGATATGGAACATATCAAACAGATAGCCGAGATCCAGATCCAGGATTTGAACAAGCGCCTGTCTGCCAGAGGGCTGGAAGTTCATCTGGATGCGGAGGCCATGGCATATCTGGCCCAAAAAGGGTATGACCCCAGTTTCGGGGCCAGGCCTTTAAAACGGGTCATCCAGCGGGAGATTGAAAATCCGCTGTCCTTGTCCCTCCTGAAAGGGGAGTTTGTCAAAGGAGATGCGATCCGTTTTACCCTGGATGAAACAAAACAGGGACTTTCGTTCAGCCGATAGGATCAGAGCCGCCGGCTGAATTCCATGGCATCTGTATTATTGGATAAAAATCTGTACAAGGTGGCCCGGCCGACCCCTAAGACCCGGGCCGCCTTTGACTTGTTGCCCCCGGTTTTGGTCAGGGCTGCTTTTACAGATGCTGCATCCAGCCTTCCTTTTGCAGCGAATGCCTCTGTATCCTGGGGGAACCTGTGTGCCGGAGCCAGGGGGGCTTCCCCCCCGCTGATTTCCGGCGGCAGGTCTGACGCCATAATTTTTTTGCCCCGGCATCGTACCACGGAAAACTGGATCACATTTTTCAATTCCCTGACATTGCCGGGCCAGTCATAGTCCAGAAGCACATTCATGGTTTCGTCAGCCAGAGCAGGAACGGCATTGTTGTTTTCCAGTTCTGCCTGTTTCAGAAAATGGGCTGCCAGCAGCGGAATATCGGTTTTCCGCTGCCGCAAAGGGGGCAGTGATATGGGAATGACATTGAGGCGGTAGTACAGATCTTCTCTGAACCGGCCGGCCCTGACCTCATCTTTGAGATTTTTGTTGGCAGCGGAAATGATGCGTACATCCACGGACACTTTTTTTTCACCCCCCACCTTTTCAAAGGTGCCTTCCTGGAGAAACCGCAGCAGTTTGACCTGGATTTTCAAGGGCAGTTCCGCCACCTCATCCAGAAATAAAGTGCCTTTGTGGGCCAGTTCAAACCGGCCTTTTCTCTCCTTGACCGCACCGGTGAACGCGCCTTTGACATGACCGAACAATTCGCTTTCCACAATGCCTTCGGGAATGGCCCCGCAGTTCACCGGCACAAACGCCCCGTTTCCATAGGCAGATATGTCATGGATGGCATTGGCCACCCGTTCCTTGCCGGTGCCGGTTTCCCCGGATACATGGACCGGATAGCTGTACAGGGCCACATCCCGGATCTGTCTGAATATCTC
>JAABRW010000200.1 GCA_011390695.1 Desulfotignum sp. | reverse complement strand
GGGATGGTTTTCAACCAGAGGACGGGATGCCGCACTTCATTGTTCGTAGGTAAACCGGCCCCCGCAGACCTCGGGCCGGGCACAGGAAACCGCCAGTGGCGGGCCCCGGGACGGCGTGCTGCACAGAGCGATCGAAAGCCCGGCATGCTTATGGCAAATATCCAGTTGTCAGGGACAAAATACAGGCTGTTCCGCAAAAAAATGTGCCACATTATGGGTATAGGCTGGCAGGGACGTGGATTTCAGTATGGTTTTCACCGGTTTTTTCTGGTTTTTGAAGGAAGGACCCAGATAATTCCAGAATCCTTTCATGCGGCCGGTCAAATGCCCGGGGCCTGAAATTATGCTGCTATAGGCAGCCAGAAGATCATCATGAAACGCCTGCAGCCTTGCCAGGCGTTGGTCCGGGTCTCCGGGGACAGCCTTGATCTCTTCGGGCAGAAACGGGTTGGCAAGAATGCCCCTGCCGATCATGAACCGGCTGATGCCGGGAAACCGGTTTTTTGCCTTATGAAATGAGCGTATATCCGTAATATCCCCGTTATATACAAAGGTATGGCGGCTTTGTGCCATGGCGGCCCCGAAAGCATCATGGTCGGCTGTGCCCTGGTACATCTGAATACCGGTGCGCGGATGCAGGATGATATGGTCCAGATCATGGCGGTCGAACACGGTTATCAGGTCATGGATCTCCTCTTTGCTTTTGCGGCCCAGGCGGATTTTGACGGACAATGCCATGGGGATGTCAAGGATTATCCGGTCCAGCAGGGCATCGATCTTTTCCGGAAACAAAAGCAGGCCGGAACCCCGTCCTTTTTTGGCAATCTTGGAATGGGGGCATCCCAGGTTCCAGTTGACAAGATTATGCCCCATATCAGCCAGACGGTTGGCCAGAAAGACAAAGTCCTCTGCCACATTGCCCAGGATCTGGGGGGTCACCGGCAGAATCCGGTTGAGACACGGATCCACATCCCGGAGCCGTGATGGTTTGAGCCGCTGTTGGCCCATGGTGGAAATAAAGGGGGCCAGGGCCGCATCAAGGCCGCAAAAATGCTTGGCATACACATTTCTAAATGTTACATCAGTAAATCCCTGTAAAGGGGCCAGTATCAGGATGGGATTTTTTTTGTCCATGGCTGCCTGTTTTGCCGGGTTTTGTTTTGCACCACGGCCGTGACCCGGGTCACGGCCATACGGGATGGACCGGATTGTATTGGTCTGATGCTATACATAACATTAAATCAGATTGCAAGGAGTGTTTGAACGGGATGAAAGCGCTTTATCAAGAGGTTATCCAGATCAACCAGATGGCGGACAACGCTGACAAAGAACACAGGGCAAAATCTTTTTTTACAAAACTGAACAAACTGGATATGCCCACCCATTTTAACTGGGCCGGCCAGATTTTTGAAGATCTGCATGTGAAAAACACCCCTGATAAGGCTGCCCTGGTGTGGCATGATATTCACACTGGTGGAAAAAAAGCCTTTTCCTATCTGGACCTGTCCGAAAAAGCTAACCAGCTGGTGAATTTCCTTGCACAAAAAGGGGTGGGCCATACACAAAATATGTATATGATGGCACCGGTACTCCCGGAAATCTGGATTTCCAGCCTGGCCTGTATAAAGGCGGGTATCGTTGCGGTTCCCACTGCCACCACCATGACCCCCAGGGAGATGGAATACCGGTTTGAGACCTATAAACCGGATGTGGTGCTGGCGGATGAAGCCAGTGCCGAGCTCATTGACCAGGCAGCACAGCAGACCGGTATCCATCCAAAAGTCAAACTGGTGCTGGGCACAAGAGAAGGGTGGACCTGTTTTGATGAAATCAGTACCCAGAGCACAAAAGCCCGGGCAGCCGAGACCCGGTCCGACGATATTCTGTTCTGTTTTTTTACCTCCGGTACCACAGGACTTCCCAAACGGGTGGGGCATACGGCTGTTTCCTATCCGGTGGGCCATTTGTCCACCACGGTTGTCATCGGCACACAGCCCGATGATATCCACCATAATCTGAGTGCCCCCGGCTGGGCCAAATGGTCCTGGTCTTCATTTTTTGTGCCCTTTAACGTGGGGGCCACCGTGACCGCTTTTGCCTTTACCTCGCTGGATCCTGTGCTTTACCTCAAAGCGCTGGCGCAGCACCGGGTCACCACTTTTTGCGCCCCCCCCACTGCCTGGCGGATGTTTGTGAATACAGATCTGTCGGGGTTTGACCTGTCCTGCCTGCGCCAGTCCATATCAGCCGGAGAACCCTTGAATCCGGATGTGATCACCCGGTGGAAAAAACATACCAACACCCGGATCCGGGATTTTTACGGGCAGACCGAATCCACAGCCATGATCGGCAACCCCCCCTGGATGGCCAAAACCATGCGGTCCGGGTCATTCGGCAAACCCATTCCCATGTATGATCTGGCCCTGGCAGATGATGAAGGCAATGAGATTACCACCCCTGATACAGTGGGCCATATTGTGGTCAGGCTGGACAGGTGGCGGGGTATCGGGTTGTTTTGCGAATACATCGGCAACCCGGAAAAAATGAGTGCCGTGTTTGTGGACAATTTTTACTATACCGGGGACCGGGCCTCTTTTGATACAGATGGGTACTGGTGGTTTGTGGGCCGGGCCGATGATGTGATCAAGTCATCGGATTTCCGCATCGGGCCTTTTGAGGTGGAAAGCGCTCTGTTGGAACATCCGGCTGTGGCGGAAGCCGCGGTTGTGGGGGCGCCTGATCCCCAGCGGTACCAGCTGGTCAAAGCCTATGTTATCCTGAACCAGGGGATTGAACCGAACCGGGATCTGGCCCTGGATTTGTTCAGACACACCACCAATATTCTGGCAAAATTCAAGATCCCCAGAATCATCGAGTTTGTTACCGAAGTCCCCAAGACCATTTCCGGTAAAATCCGCCGCATCGCGCTGCGGGAGATGACAGTTTCCAAATCAGACCCGGACGGCCAGGGGGAGTTGACAGAATATTTTTACTGGGATTTTCCGGAGTTACGTTCCAAAAACAGACAATAGCCAGCCGGTTTACAGGCCAGGCAAACCGGTTATGCAAATGGCATTTCCACTTCGATCTCCCCGCTGCCGGTGCGCATGAATTTGGCATCCGGGTAGCGCTTCTGGAAGACCTTGAGCATTTTGCGGTTTTCCGCCAGCACTGTGGCAATAAAATTTGTATAATTGTTTTCTTTTGCAATGCTCTCCAGGGTTTCCAGTAAAAAGGAGCCGATGCCCATGCCGTGCAGATTTTCTTTCACCAGAAACGCCACTTCTGCTGTATCTTCCGTGGCCTCGGCATAGGAACCGATGGCCACGATCTGTTTGCGCTGGCCCACCTGCATCAGACCGATCAGGGTCATGTTCCGGCGGTAGTCCACTTCCGCCCATTGCTGCTGCAGCATTTCTCTGGAAAATACCTTGCGCTTGTTAAAAAACCGGTAATATATGGAATCCTCCTGCAGGGAATAAAAAAAATGCCGGGATTCGAACTCATCCGAAGGCAGCAGGGGCCTGAAATTGATGTCCTTGCCGTTGGCAAGTTTCAAAGTATAATGGTAGGAATCCAGAAACATGAGGTCCTGGCTGGTGGGAGGCAGCTGATCCGGAAAAATATAGTGGCGTTTTTTGGCTTCGGATATCAATTCTTTTCTGAATTTGGGATGGGCGATCTGGGCCAGTTCCATAACCCGCTGATAGATGCTTTTGCGCCGCATTTCTGCAATCCCGTATTCTGTTACAATGATATCAATATCCCCTCTGGTGGTGGCCACGCCGGCCCCTTCACTCAGGTGGGGAACAATGCGGGATACCTCCTCATTCTGGGCTGTGGAAGGGATGATGATAATGGAAAATCCCCCTTCCGACATGGCAGATCCACGGATGAAATCCACCTGGTCTCCGATGCCGCTGTAAAACAGGTATCCCTTGGAGTCCGTACAGACCTGACCGGTCAGATCCACCTCCAGGGCGGAACTGATGGAAATCAGGCGGTCGT
>JAABRW010000199.1 GCA_011390695.1 Desulfotignum sp. | reverse complement strand
CTGTTCTTGTCCCTGATGGCATCTTTCATGCGCTTGAGCACAAATACCACGGATCCTTCCCCCAGGATAAACCCGTCAGCCCGTTGGTCAAAAGGATAGGAGCCTTTTGCCGACAGGGTACCCATCTTGGCGAACCCGATAAAGGATTCCGGTGCCAGGTGGGTGTTCACACCGCCCACGATCACCTGGTCATGCTCTCCGGACAACAGCTCTCCCACAGCTGCTTCCACAGCGGTCACAGAGGAGGCACAGGCCGCATCCACAATATAATTGGCTCCCCGGACACCCAGGTGCCTGGCAATGCGGGAGGCTTCAATGTTGAGCAGAATGCCGTGAACCGGGTCATACCCTGTGTGTTCTCCTTCCAGGCCCTGCTGCAGGCTCTGCCGGATGGCTTGTTTGTCCGCTTCAGACAGGCCGGCATAGGCCGGGGTTTTTTCCATCATGGACACCAGCTGGGGAAACCAGTATTTGAGCTGGAGGGTGTTGCCCAGTTCATTGGACAGGCAGGTGGCGATCACCACAGCGGTTTTCTGCGGGTCTTCACAGATCAATTTGTCGTTTTCATCCAGCAGGCCGGCAGTTTCCACCGCCTTGTAGGCGGTTTCAAGCACCATCTGCTGGCTGCGGGACAACCGTTTGGCCTTGTCCGGGGCATACCCGAATCGTTCAAAATCAAATGAAAAATGGTCCACAAATCCTGCCAGGGTGGTATAGGTTTTGTCTTCTGCATCCCGGTCCGGGCTGTAATACAATTTGTGGTCAAACCGGTCATCCGGCATCTGCTTTATGGAATAGCGTTTGTCCAGGATGTTTTCCCACAGCTGATCGGGTGTATCTGCATCCGGCAGGGTGCAGCCGATGCCCACCACGGCAATCTCATCATTGATCCTGTTTTTTCTGCCTGAAAAGATCTCAAGCTGGTTTACATGCTGAAACAACCGGGATTTGGCTGTAAAATAGGTATCATGGATATCTTGTATGGTGATGCTGTTTGTAAAAAACGCCAGACTGTCCCCTACCAGAAAATTGCCTTTTTCCCGGTGTTCTTCATCCTTGAACCAGGTATAATGTTCTTTTCCCGGCCGTTTGAAATCCGGCAGAAAACCCTTCGCACCGATGAGCAGGGAGCCGATATTTTTCTTTTCAAAGGAGCGTTTGCGCTTATCCAGGCTGATATTTTCCCGGATCATGGTGTCTTCGAGTTCCTTCATCATTTTGGCAAACCGTGTGGGGGCGGTGCGGGATGCCAGGCCCAGGCTCTTGCCGATGACCACGGTTTCATTTTTTTCAACAATGATATCCTGGTATTGCTTTGTCACACTTTTTGTGTCCACAATTTCTTTGGAAAACAGATATGCTGTTCCCACCTGGAGCCCGATGCAGGCCCCTTTTGCCGCAAGAAAAGAGGTCATACCGGAAATGAAAAAAGAAGCAAAACAGGTGGAGATCCCGCCGGCAAACACCAGAGACAGTTTGGACAGATCCTGGTTTTTTGCCACCAGTCTTTCAATGGCCGCCTCCCAGAGCACCAGAGAGGACAAAAACCCCACATGGCCCCCTGCTTCTCCCCCTTCAAAAATAAACCGGACACACCCGCTTTTTATGGCATTTTCCATCATGGAAACAGACGGGGTGTGCAGATAGGTTTTGGTGCCTGCCGCCTCAAGGTCCCGGACCTGGGAGGGGATACCGCCGGCAAACAGGGCATAGGGAATGTTGTATTTCTTGACCATGTCCAAATGTTTGTGCACCATGGGGTTGAAGGCTTCTATTCCCACAAGACCGGCCCCGCAGTTGGGCACTTTTTCTTTTCCCCGTGACAGCATCTCATCGGCCAGGGACGCCGGCAGAGATCCCACGGCAAAAAAAGGCAATGCCCCTGCTTCCAGGACCTTTGCAGCAAAATCCGGGTTGTCCGATATATTGGCCATGGGCCCCTGAATCAGCGGAAAGCGGGTGTTCTGGTTTCGGGCAAAGGCCGAATTTTCCGTCACCGGATCAAATTGGTCCACATAATCCAGATTTTTACCGATACCGGTGAAAAAATGCTGAATCATATCAGATAATTTATTGGATTCTTTTACAAAGTTTCTGGCAAACAGCCCATCCTGGCCCATGTAGAAAAGAGATTGCACAAACGGCGCATCCTTGCTGTCAATGGCAGTGATCTCCCGGGCTATGCGCGCATACAGTTTTTCTTCGCCGTCTTTGTGCGCACCAAAAAGCACGGCCTGCTGTTTCAACTCTTTGACAATTTTGGTACCCAGCTTGGCAAACACCCGGAACACCTGTTTTTCCTGGATGCTTATTTCCGTGGAATCCCCTTCTTCCACCATGGCCAGCAGATTCTTGAAAGCCGGGGAGACCGGCGCTTCATCAGCCAGCAGCACCTGGGTGTCCAGGACAAAACCAGCTGCACCTGCCGCCAGCATGCCGGCAGCAGTGTACCGTCCCACCCCGCCATGGATGAATACCGGACGGTCCTGATTTTTCAGATACCATTGCATGAGAATAAAAGAGGAATATTTTGATACCTGGCCGGCGGCTTCATTGCCTTTGAGCACCAGGGCGTGGGGATCGGCTGCGGCAATGGTGTCCACAAGTCCGATATCCCTGATTTCCAGAACCAGCTTTGTCGCCCCAAGGGTAATTTTCGGGAAGGCGGCATCTGTTCCGGATACCGGCACAACCACCAGGTCCAGATTGGAAACCGGATTTTTTTCCAGATCTTTGAGCAGCAGGGGATCTGATTCTGAAAGGCGCAGGCCGAAACTGATGTTTTCTTTTGCCAGCAGGGCCGTCTTTTGTAAAATATCCTCTCCGGTCAAAAATTCGGTGTCAAACACAGGCAGGGCACCGGCTGCATGAATTGCTTTAAAATAGTGTATATCAAACACCTTGACCGGGGTATAAATCATCAAAGGCAGTCTTGCGTGCAATACTCTTGTTATCATGGTATATATTCCTTATTGGTATCCTGTTTTTCGCGGGATCATGTTTTTAAAAATGATTACAAAATATACTATCAAAAACCATGCCACTCAGGCATTTCTTTCTAACACATTGAATTGGAAGGATTTTTGCTTCAGGCCCTGATAAATTCTTATTACCTGCATGTTTTTTTATTGCATTTTATGAACATTGCCTGTACAAAAATCCACATTGCCACCTGGAGGGATAGTTATGAAAAAAGCAGCACTGACCCAAAAAGAGCGCCATTTTTTTAAAACCGTTTATAATGCTGCCTTTGCAAACCCTTTCAGTGATTTAAGAGAACGCCTGGACCAGAAAATCGCAGGATTGTTCCCATCAGCTGCCCGCAGGGAAAGCAAGGACATGTGCGTTCTGGAGGTGGATCGTCAGCTGCGGAAGCTGGATCGCCAGAACAGGGGAAATATCAACCAGTATGCCGGAGAAGACAAAGAAATATTACGGGTGGTATATCTGTTTGATATTTTTCACAAATTCCGGGATCATTTCGACTTTTTGATACAAGACCAGTTAGCTGCCCGGGATGACCCTGTACCCGTAAATTTTGTGGAGGAAGCCAGAAACATGATGGTGGAGCAAGGCTTTTCCCTGGATGCATTTTACCACTATTTTGCCCTGTCTTTTCAGCTGCGGCGGGCCTTTTATTTTATTTCCAAAACCCTGGTGGGCAGCAGTTTGTGTATGAAAAAGTTCAAAAAGCATCTCTGGTACAATGTCTTTACCTATAATATCGGGCTCTATGACCAGCATCTGTGGAACAAAATGGAAGATTTTTCCACCCTTTTACTGGGGGAAACCGGCACTGGAAAAGGCACTGCTGCCAAGGCCATCGGCATGAGCGGCTTTATTCCCTTTGACGAAAACCGCGGCTGTTTTTCGGAAAGTTTCACCAAAACCTTTTCTTCTTTAAACCTGTCCCAGTATCCGGAAACCCTGCTGGAATCAGAACTGTTCGGCCATACCAAAGGGGCGTTCACCGGCGCGGTGGAAGATTACCGGGGGGTGCTGGACCGATGCAGCCCCC
>JAABRW010000198.1 GCA_011390695.1 Desulfotignum sp. | reverse complement strand
CAGCGGCCAGGCAAACATGCTTTTCAGTTTCCAAATCACTGATATATTTACCGATAAGCGAACCTGGTGCAACGCCGGTAATTCGGCCGAAGCTGGCGTTAACCTGTAGAATTGATTTCCCGTCAGCTACAATGATACCGTCGTAAGAGCTTTCCAGTAACGACGCAAACTCTTCTTTCATCCAATCGATTTCTTCATGACTGTTTATATCGGGAGTTGTCTTTTTCTGCAGCAGCAGCAGGCAACCTTTGTACAGATCGGTACCGGATAATCTGCTGGCTCTAACCAAAATTGAGTGTTGCCGCCACTCATAATCTTTTTTAGAAACAAAAGAGCCTTGGGTTATTAAACGCAAAAGACCATTTTCATCAATAAAAGAAATGGCGGGTTTTCCCAGGACATTATCCGCTTGAACACCAAGGATATGTTGTGCTTGCCCGTTGATATAAATGAGATGATCGGTCCCATCAAATGCAATAATGCCGACATCACTGGTATCCAGTAATTCGAAAAACAACGAGGGGTCATGGGCTGATTTTTCAGGAGCCGGGTTCGTCGATACCGAGCTGCAGCGCTGTTTTTTTTTCGCCATTATCACATTTGATCCTTTATTCATGTCACATACTCTAACATGTATCGGTGTCAATCTGCAACAGATGTTTGCAGATTGACACCAAATTGACTCAAAGGATCGTGTTGTCAACGGCAATACTTTAATTATCACCAAAACCCAAAAGTCCCCAAATTGGTCATCGCTATTATTTTAAGATGGGTATTATGAATTAAAAAGTGTCATCATTCCAGACAGGTTCCCTTTTTTCGATAAAAGCAGTGAAGCCTTCGATGGCATTAACACTTATCCCTTGCTGGGCCATCATTTCCTTTGCGAAAACATATGCCTGCGGTTCTGTCATTTCCACCTGGGCATAAAAGTTTTGTTTAGACATGTAAATGGCATATTTGCTTGATTTACAAATATGTTTGGCCAGTTCCATGGTTTTTTCGTGCAGTTGATTATCCTCGAAAACTTTATTGATCAGGCCCATTTCCAGACTTTCCTGGGCGCTGTAAAGATCGGCGGTCATCAGCATTTCCATGCATTTTTTTTGTCCGACAGCCCGGCTGACAGCAACGGTCGGCGTTGTGCAATTATAAGAGTAGATCAAGCCGGTCATGCCGAACTTGGCATTATCCTTTCCAGCAGTAATGAGATCGCAGCCCGCAACCAAATGGCATCCACCGGCCATTGCGATGGCGTGAACCTCGGCTATGACACACTGGGGTACATCACGGATGGCGCGCATCAAATTAAAGGATGTCTGGAAAAGTTTTCGTATATTGGCTACCGGCTGGTTCAGGATCTCTGCGCGGTCATGGCCTGCGCAAAAAACCGCCCCGTTGGCTTTAAGGATGATGACTTTCACAGCATGCCTTTTTGCGGCATCCTGGAGGCATTCTGTAATCTCTGTTTCAGCATGGTGGCCAAGAGCATTCCGTTTTTCAGGCATATTCAGGGTCAATATACCGATTTCACCTTGCTCTTCATAAAGAATTGAATCGTAACTCATTGCTGTTCTCCTTTTCTCTCAATCGAAACTAGGGTTAAAAACCCGTTGGTTAAAAAACTGGGGTATTCAGCTACATAAATATTATACGCAACCATCGTTTGAAGATGATCTTCATGCCAAATCTTACCAGTGATAGATAACAACCACTACCCCGTAATTCCTTAATAATTAAGGACCTCACACTCCGGCGCATATTAAAGGAAAACGAGAATGCAAAACCTATGCCGACAAATAAACGGAATCATCATAAATGTGGCATCCGCCTGTTATATATCCTATTTGGTCTCTGAAGTAATTATTTTACCATTCCCATGGTTTTTAATCTTGAATATAAGAACACATTTTTGGAATGCCGAACACCATTTGATGCATTTTTACACCACCTGCCCTTTCTGTAATGGATAAAAGTCCTACCATCGCGGCCACAAAAAATTTTTCTGTGTGTAATATTTTGAAATTATTAGGCTTAATTCTGATGGCATACTCTTTGCTAAAACACAAATCAAATGCAGTTACGGTAACATCTAACTCCAAAACAGGATGGGGATAAGGAAGATTGAACTCTTTTTTTGCACCATACTGAAAGCAACAGGTATTTATGCCCGAAGAAATTATTTTATTCCAACCCATGGGAAGACGGGTAGCGGTAGATAAAAACCACAGTCTGCTCACGCTGGCCGAGATAAACGGTGTTGGTATTGAAGCAACCTGCGGCGGCAAGGGGCTTTGCGGCAGCTGCAAGGTTCAGGTGCAGGGAAACGTTTCTCCGCTCGAGAAAGAGGAAGCCGATTATCTGGGGCCGGATGCAGATAAGGGGTATCGGCTGGCGTGCCAGACCAAAGCCCTTGAAGGGGTCAACGTATGGGTACCGGAAAACAGCCGCCTTCACCAGCAGGTGATACTGACGACCGGGTATGAACACGAAATGAATTTCGATCCGGAAGTCTGCGTATGGGAGTTGTCTGTTCCATTAGACGAACCGAAACAAACGGATCAAATGCATGAACGGATCCTTGCACAATTGAACCTGGCAGCACAGCTTGGGTCTGATTTCCAATGGAATCTCCCGTCGGCTCTGCTGCAGGGGGTGAATGAAAAAATAAACAGATCTGACGGCAAATTGAGTGTCGTCACAACAATGTCCGGTCTCTGCCTGGAGATCAGTCCCGGGTGGGATACCAACTGCCTTGGTTTGGCCGTTGATCTGGGGACCACTACCATTGTCGCCTATCTTGTGGATTTGAAGACGGGACGTGTTTTGTCGGTCAAAGCCGGAATGAACCCCCAGGTGTCACAGGGTGAAGATGTCATCAGCCGCATATCGCTGTGCCGGGATCGTGACCTCCTGGAAAAACTAGGCAGGGCGGTGCACGAATGCATCAATGAACTTGCCCGTGATGCCTGCATGGAGGCAGGGGTCCATCCCGGGCATATCTTTGAAACTGTACTTGTGGGAAACACGGCCATGCACCATATTTTTCTGCAGCTGGATCCTTGCGGTCTTGCACAGGCGCCATATACACCTGTTACATCTGATAGTGTTGAAATATCTGCGCGGCCGATACTGCCGGAATCAGTCCCGGGGGCACAGATCCATGTGCTTCCGGTCAAAGCCGGTTTTGTAGGTGCTGATACTGTGGCAGCAGTCCTGGCGCTTGATGCGGACCAGGTGACTGAACCGACCCTGGTCCTGGACCTGGGCACCAACGGAGAAATTGTTCTGGCAACACCAGAGAGGCTTTTGTGTTGTTCGTGCGCCGCTGGTCCCGCCTTTGAGGGTGGGCATATCAAGTGGGGACTGCGGGGAGCGCCCGGGGCGGTGGATCAGGTAAGTGTGTCGGCTGATTCCCTGGTGCCTGAGCTGCGGGTGATCGGTGGCGGACCGGCACTGGGTATCTGCGGGTCCGGGTTGGTTTCCCTGGTCAGTGAATTGGTGAAAATCGGGGTTGTGACCCCGTCTGGCGGATTTGATCCGGCCCGGCGTTGTCGGTATCTGCGCGAGGGGCCGGATGGCTGGGAATATCTTCTGGCAACAAAAGAAAACACAGGCACTGGACAGGATCTGGTGTTGACCCATCAGGATTTGTCTCATCTCCAATTGGCCAAAGCAGCCATTCATGCCGGGATCAGTTTACTGTTTTCAGAGTTGGGTCTTCCCCGTGTGGAAAAAGTGCTGCTGGCAGGCGCATTTGGTAATTATCTGGACCCCGTGGCTGCCTGCGGTATCAATATGTTTCCCGGCGTTTCCGTTGAAAATATTACAAGCGTGGGAAATGCCGCCGGAGCCGGTGCCCTTTCGGCGCTTATCAGTCGTTCACAGCGTAAACGGGCACAAACCATTGCCCGTCGAATGGACTATCTGGAACTGGCGACGCATCCAAAATTCAATGAAACGTTTGTAACGTCCATGGCTTTTTCAGAACAGGGCGTGTAAACCTGAAAACACCCAGTA
>JAABRW010000197.1 GCA_011390695.1 Desulfotignum sp. | reverse complement strand
CAGCGGATCATCTTCCTTTATCCGGTCTTTTTCCTGCACATGCCACAAAAGCAGTTCCCCTTCCTGGATACCCTCCCCCAGGTCCGGCAGTTTGAACTCATACATGGGTTTCTCCTTAAAAATGCAAGGTCTCTGTGATGGCCTGGTCGATGTCGGAAACCTTTGGCAGATAAAACTTTTCTCTGGCAAACAGGGGCATGACCACATCATACATGGTCACCCGTTTCACCGGTGCCTCCAGGTACATCAGGGCCTGGTCATTGATCACTGCGATGATTTCCGATGCCGGGCCGAAGGACTGCTGGGCCTCCTGGACCACCACGCACCGGCCGGTCTTTTTGACAGAGGTCACAATGGTGTCCACATCCATGGGGGAAATGGTCAACAGATCAATCATTTCCGGCTGAAAACCGGTGTTAGATTTCAGCTCTTCCACCGCTTTGAGGGTATCTCTCATCATGGCGCCCCAGGAAATGATGGTAATATCCCTGCCTGTCTCGACCACATGGGCCTTTCCGATTGCAAAAGTATTTTTCTCCTTGTCCACTGTTTCCTTGAACGACCGGTAGGACCGCTTGGGTTCCATGAACACCACCGGGTCCGGGTCCTGGATGGCGGCGGTGAGCAAAGGCCCGGCATTGGCTGGGGATGAGGGTATCACGACCTTTATCCCGGCGGTATGGGCCCAGTACACCTCCTTGCTTTCCGAATGGTGTTCCAGGGCGCGTACCCCGCCGCCATAGGGCATTCTCACCACCAGGGGTACAGTGAACTGTCCCCGGCTTCTGGTGCGCATCCGGGAGGCATTGCCCTCCAGCTGGTGCATCATGAGATAGGAAAAACCGGAAAACTGCATCTCCACCACCGGCTTGAGCCCGGCAATGGCCATGCCGATGGCGGCACCAAGAATGGCGGACTCGGCAATGGGGGTATCCATAACCCGTTTTCTGCCGAATTTCTCGAACAATCCGTCAGTCACCCGGAACACACCGCCGTTTACGCCTACATCTTCTCCCATCACAAGGACGGTATCATCGGATGCCATGATGTCATGCAGGGCCGTGTTCAGGGATGTCACCATATTAATTTTGGCCATCTTCCCCCTCCTTTCCCAGCCGTGCCAGAAACCGGCTCCGCTGTGCTTCAATCACATTTTCTTTTGTGCCGAACACGTGATCAAACGGGACATCCGACGCAAAAGGTTCCCGGGATTCGAACGCCTGGACCGCTGCATCGATCTGTGCTTTGCACTCTTCCTCCAGCTGTTTTTGCCGATCCTCATCCCAGATTCCTTTTTGTATGAGGTATACCTTGAAACGGAACAGAGGATCTTTTGCTTCCCAGGCCGTAACCTCCTCATCGGACCGGTACCGGGAAGGGTCATCTGCTGTGGTGTGCATGAGCATACGGAAGGTCACCGCCTCGATCAGGGTGGGCCCCCCATCAGCCCGGGCCCGGTCCACTGCTTCCTTGACTGCCTGGTACACGGCCAGGGCATCGTTGCCGTCCACCTGAATGCCGGGAATGCCGTAGGCAATGGCTTTCTGGGCAATGGTCCGGGATTTTGTCTGAATTTTCAACGGGGTGGAAATGGCATACTGGTTGTTCTGGCACAAAAAGATCACCGGTGCGTTGAGCACCGCGGCAAAGTTCACCGCTTCATGAAAATCCCCTTCCGATGTGGCCCCGTCCCCGAACATGGCCAGGACCACGGTGTCTGTTTCTTCCTTGTATCGGGATGCATAGGCCAGGCCCACGGCCTGGGGCAGCTGGGATGCCAGAACGATGGACACCGGCAGGGTCCGGTCGTTATTTTCGTTGACATTGCCCTCTTCCCAGCCGTTGAACAGCAACAGAGAATTCTCCAGGGTTTCCCCCCGCATCAGGCGGGCACCCAGTTCCCGGTAGGATCCCACAAACCAGTCGGTTTCTTTCAGCGCAAGGATGGGCGCACAAAAAGCCGCTTCCTGGCCTTTGTTCACCGGAATCGTTCCCAGCCTTCCCTGACGCTGGAGATTGAGCATCCTGGTATCCGCCATTCTGGACAGGGTCATGGCCTGAAAGAGTTTTTCCAGCTCGTCTTGGCTCAGGTCCGGTTCCAGATCCGGGTCCACTTTTCCATTTTCATCCAGGATATGGAGCAGTTTTATACTGAAATCATCAATGGTTGTTAACGGCATCTTACCCTCCTTTTTCCGGCTGTTCCTTATGCGGACACAAGGAAAGGGGTTATCCCGTTGTTTTGATCTTGGCAAAAACCTCGGGCGTTGGCTTGGGAAGCCCGGCAACCTTCCATGCTTTTACCGGATCGGGAAACTGTTCATAGTTACACGCTTTGGGCTGCCCCACATTCTTGCACACCGCCCGGAGAATGGGAAACGCCTCAAATTTTTCATAATAATTGCGCATGAACTTGATAATCTCCATACGCTCGGTACTCAAGGGGCATTCGTCATCAATGCCTTCTTTTTCCGCCAGCGCGCATGCGATCTCTTCGGTCCAGGAACGAAAATCCCTGAGATAGCCTTCTTCGTCCAGATGCAGTTCAAGATCCTGGGTGTTTACCATGGGTCACCTCCTGATATCGGGTTTATATACGGTAGATTATCACCATGAAATTATCATAAGCATCAAATTGCTCCTGTAAAGCACTCACTCTATAAGGCTTGCATAACTTTTGACCAATGATATCCGGGCAGTTTTTTACCTGCGTCAACCCGGGGCAACACAATTGGAAAAATAACGGGAAATCCATTTCATGCCGCCGTTACATCTTGCCGGAATAATTCATCCGGGGTATAGTGAATACATGAAATGCTGAACGAACCAGCCGACTGACAGGCTGGCAGCCAGGGAACCCGGATCACGGTCCGGGGAATGTGAGGTCACAAATGAAACATCTGCCCATCGGTATCAATACCCTTGCCACCATTATCGAACAGGATATGGTGTACGTGGACAAAACCAGGATGGCATGGCACCTGATCAATCAACCGAGCCGGTTTTTTCTTTCCCGGCCCCGCAGGTTCGGCAAGAGCCTGTTCGTGGACACCCTCAAGGAGATATTCGAAGGCAACCAGGCGTTGTTCAAAGAACTTTATATCCATGACAAATGGGACTGGTCCCAAACCTATCCGGTGATCCTCATCGACTTTGCCAGCGGTGTGCTCCAGACCCGGGAAGAGCTGGATCAGCGTATCCGGCAGATCATGGCATCCAACCGGGAAAGACTGGGGGTGGCCGGGGCAACCGAATCGGATATTCCGGGACTTCTGGAAAATCTGATCCTCACCTCTGTCAAAAAATACGGCCGCCGGGCCGTGGTGCTCATCGATGAATATGACAAACCCATCCTGGACAACATCGAAAATGTCGACACTGCCGCCAAGATGCGGGAAGGGCTGAAAAACTTCTATTCCGTGCTCAAGGGCCAGGACGCCCACCTGCAGTTCGTGTTCATGACCGGGGTGACCAAATTTTCCAAGGTGAGCCTGTTCAGCGGCATCAACCAGATCATGGACATCACCCTCAACGAATCCTTTGCCACTATCTGCGGATATACACCCTCAGATCTGCAGGTATATTTTGCAGATCATCTGGCTGATGTGGACATGAAAAAACTGGAACAGTGGTACAACGGGTACCGGTGGCTGGGCAGCACCTCGGTGTACAATCCCTTTGACATCCTGTTGTTCATCCGCAATAATTTTTCATTCCGCAACTACTGGTTCGAATCCGGCAATCCCAGTTTCCTGATAAAGATGTTTCGGAAAAACCGCTATTTTCTGCCGTCTTTGGAAGGCCTGACCGTCACCGAAGAGATACTGGAGGCGTTCGACATTGAATCGATCAACCCGGTCACCCTGCTCTTCCAATCCGGATATCTGACTGTTGCAGACACCTTCACCCGGCGGGACCGGTTGATGTTCCGGCTGACCCTCCCCAACCAGGAGGTCAAGATCGCTTTGAACGATCATTTCATCAACGCCTACACCCATCTGGTGAATGAAAAGATCCCGCTCCAGGA
>JAABRW010000196.1 GCA_011390695.1 Desulfotignum sp. | reverse complement strand
ATGTTCACAGGGTATTCGGGCTCAATGACCCGCCCGGATTAAGTGAATATTTATCCCAGGCACGGCCGTTGTCATCACTTTTGGTGAAAACCTTTCTGGAAAAACTCACCATCCTTCCCAGCGGGGCCATCCCCCCCAATCCGTCTGAACTGCTGTCTTCAGAACAGATGCGCCGCCTGCTCACAGAGGTAAAAACCCGCTACAGCGACCGCTACGTTATCATTGACACCCCGCCGCCATACCTTACATCTGAAACCAATGCCCTTGCCAGACACGTGGACGGCATCATCCTGGTTGTCCGCCAGGGGAAAACCCGGAAAAAAGAAATCCAGAACATCATGGATATTTACGGCAAAGAAAAAATCATCGGCGTGGTGCAGAACTTTGCACAGAAAAAACCCGGGTATGGGTATGGATACCATAAGTATGGGTATGGAAAATAGTAAATGCTCCGACTCCTGAAACAATATTTTCCCATCCGCAACATCATCTTCTTTGTACTGGAAGGATGCATCATATTCTGTTCCGTGCTGCTGGCATCGGCGCTGGTAACGGTCTCTCCTTCCTACTGGTTTGATTTTCTGCTGGGTCTGCGCATATTGCTGGTCACCCTGATCTGCCAGATCTGCCTGTACTACAATGACCTGTATGATTTTGAAGTGTCTTCCAGCATGGGAGAGATGGTCATCCGCCTTCTCCAGGCATTAGGGATAACCTCCATTGCCCTGGCGGTCATCTATTTCATATTTCCCCTGGCCATTATTGACCAGCGGGTGTTTATTCTCAGCATTCTGTTTCTGATCGTGTTCATCATCGGGTGGCGCCTGATCTATCTGCAGATTCTGAAAAAAGGAATTTTCAACGAACATATCATCATCCTGGGCTCCAGCGGTCTGTCCTTTGAAATCATTGAAAAAATCAACAAGACCCTTGACTGCGGATACACGGTTTCCGTGCTGATTCCGGATTCTGCACCTGAAACCTTTCCAAAAGCCCTGCCGGAACATATAAAGATCCAGCAGGGCACACAAAGATTGTGCGAAACCGCTGCCGCCACCGGCATCAATAAAATCATCGTCGCCCTGAAGGAAAAACGGGGGGCTTTTCCCACCATGGAACTGCTCCAGTGCCGGACAGACGGTATTGAAATCATAGAAGGCAGCACCTTTTATGAAATGCTCACCGGCAAGGTCCTGGTGAAGATGATCAATCCCAGCTGGCTGATTTTTTCCGACGGATTCAGAAAAAGCCGATGGAAAGCCGCTTTCAAGCGGATACAGGACATTGTTTTGTCATTTATCATGCTGGTCCTGCTGTTTCCTTTGCTGCTGCTCACCGCCATTTTGATAAAACTGGACTCAAAAGGCCCGGTTTTCTTTTCCCAGGACCGGGTGGGGCTTGATAAAAAAGAATATATGATGCATAAATTCAGATCAATGGTGCAGGATGCGGAAAAAACAAGCGGCCCGGTCTGGGCACAGACCAATGACGACCGCATCACCCGGGTGGGACGGGTCATCCGCAAATTCAGGATCGATGAGCTGCCCCAGCTGTGGAATGTGTTTGTCGGCAAAATGAGCATGGTGGGCCCCAGACCGGAGCGCAGGCATTTTACAGATGATCTGGAAAAACAGATCCCGTTTTATGCCCAGCGGTTCAATGTCAAACCCGGTCTTACCGGATGGGCACAGGTATGCTATGATTATGGCGCCACACTGGATGACGCTGTTGAAAAGCTCAATTACGAGCTTTTTTATATAAAAAACATGTCACTGGCAATGGATATGGTGATTATTCTGCGCACGGTAAAAACCGTTTTATTCGGCAGGGGTGCGCGGTAACCGGATCCATTCCTGACATGGTTTTTAAAAATCGGTAGTTTTTCAACCAATCATAAAAGGTCGGTGTAACCGAAGGGGCGGAGCTATGTGTAAAATCAGATTTTCCTGTGTCATTGTTACCCTGGTGTGCATTCTGTCAGGGATGGTATCCCCTGTTTTTGCCGAAGACTACAAAATCGGCATCGGCGACATTTTGCGCATCACCACCTGGAAAGAACCGGATCTCTCCCTGGAAGGAGCCCGGGTCCGGCAGGACGGCAAGATCACCTTCCCTCTGCTGGATGATATCCAGGCCGAAGGAATTTCCACAGTGGCACTCAAAGAGGTCATCCAGCAGAGACTTGCGGATTATGTGGAAGCCCCCACTGTCACCATCACCCTTGTGGATGCGGTGAGCCAGAAATACTATATCCTGGGCGAAGTCAAGGCAGTGGGAGAATACCCGTTGATCAAAAAACTCACCGTGGTCCAGGCCTTTGCACTGGCCCAGGGATTCACTGAATGGGCTTCCAAGAGCAGGATCATCCTGTTCCGCCGGGATGCCGCCGGCAAGGAAAACGTCATCGATATCGATTACAAGGATATTGTAAAAGGCAAGCTCGGCAGCGACCTGTTCCTCCAGGCAGATGACATCATCATCGTGCCGTAACCGTTTCTCAGGCATCCCTGCCCTGCAGTGCCAGGCACCTGCACTGCCGCTTTCCCCGAGTACCAGAATATAAGGAGACGTACATGCAGCCAAAAACCCGTCCTCCCAAAAAAATCACAGTTTTGTTATCTGCAGTTTTTGTTTTTTTCTTATTGTGCCCCGTGACCCATGCAAGAGTGGTCACCCAGATCATGCCCACCCTGATCATTTCAGAAGAATACAGTGACAACTATTTTCAGGATTCGGACAATGAACAGGAAGAATTCATCACATCCGTGGGTTTGGGGTTCTCTGTGGGATTCATTGAAAGAAAATATGAGGTGTACGTGTCTTACAACCCGGAATACCAGTTTTATCAAAACCTGGATGACCGGGACGGACTGTACCACAACCTGTCTCTGGACGGGGCATTCCGCCTGACAAAAAAAACAAACCTGAATACGCGCCTGGCCTATACCACAGACAATGATGAGCAGGCCGGTGAATCCTGGGAAAATTCCGCCTTTGCCGCCCTGGACACCCAGCTTACCAAACGAACCTCTGCCTATGTTTCCCAGTCCTACACCAACAGTTTCGACCAGCAGGTCCGCACCGGCGACTACAATGAGCGCAATGTAAACAGAACCGCTGCCGGATTCACCAACCAGTTTGGTGAACGAGACAGGATGGGCCTGAACTTTACCTATGAATTCAATGAATACGAGGACAGCAATGCAGATGAATACACCGAATACAGCCCGTCAGCATTCATCACCTACTGGCTGACCCCCCTGAACGGCATTGCATCAAACATCTCCTATGAAAAAACAGATTTTGACAATGCCTCCAGCGACATTGACACCTACCGCGGGGATATCCGGTATATCCGCAGTTTTTCCCGGCATTTAGACGGATATGTAAAATACGCGCACACCTATTCTGATCAGGATGAAGGGGACCACCACATATTTCACCCTTCTGTCGGATTTGACTGGCAGGTGACCGAAGATTCAGGCATCTCCCTTGGTATCGGTATCCTGTTCAGCCGGTGGGATGATGACAGCCCCAATGAAGATGCAACCGATCCGTTCCTGGAAATGAATGCCTATAAGGTATGGAACTTCAGTCGCCGGGGATCATTTTCCATCACCGGGTCCAGCGGATACGGGGAATACAATGAAGATGCCGCCAGCCTGGGATACAGCATTTATTACCAGGCCGGTGCCCAGCTCAATTACCAGCTGCTCAAACGCCTGTCCTCCAATCTGTTTGCCTCTTATCAGCGGGATGAATTTTCAGAAAACCTTGCTGCCGGTGACCGTACAGACAACACCATCACCGTGGGCGCAGGGCTTTCCTGGACAGCACGCAAATGGCTCCGGTTCAACTTGACGGTTGCCCATGATGACTTTAGTACGGATGCAGACCAGCGGGGAGATTACACAGAAAACACCGCCTTTTTGTCCGTCACCCTGATCCCGGCCCAGCCGGTACGCCTGAAATCCGATTCCACCCGCCAGGACCTGCAAGAGATCCTGTTTCGTTAATAAAAACGGGGTCAGG
>JAABRW010000195.1 GCA_011390695.1 Desulfotignum sp. | reverse complement strand
CGCCCGGGTTTCAAGATCATCCAGGTTATCAAATATTTTTTCTTTTTTCCGACCGCAGTGGGAAACCGCCACCCCCTTTTTGTGCATACCTGCTTCTTTTAAAGCGGCATTGATATCTTTGATGTTTTTATAGGCTTTGACAATGGCAATATTTTCCACCTGTTTAATATTGCGGATCTGGCTGCCGCCAAAAGCGCCTGAGGTGACCAGCAAGGATTCTTCTCCTTCCACCAGTATCCTGTTGAGTCTTGCAGATGCCGCATGAAAAGAGGTGATGCCGGGGATAGTTTCGATCCGGGCCGTGGGCAAAACATGTTTCATCTTTTTGAGAATATACCCGAATGTGGAATAGGTGATGGGGTCACCCAGAGTCAGAAACACCACGGTAAGTCCTTTTTTCAAAGCAAGGGCAATTTCTTTTGTGTTGTCCATCCAGGCTTTTTCCACCAAAGGTTCCTCTTTGGTCATGGGAAATCCAAGGATGTGTATTTTTGTCGAAGGTGAAATATAGGGGCCGGCAATTTCCACAGCCAGGCTGTAGCTGTTTTTGCTGGACGCAGCTGTAAAAATAATATCAGCCTCTTTTATTACACGGACCGCTTTTACAGTGATCAGTTCAGGATCTCCTGGTCCGACACCGACACCATATAGTTTACCAGTTTTTTCCATTACAAGTCCTTTTTAATTTTTGCAAAAATATCCGGGTAAAGCAGGTCTCCAATGGCCAGAATCCCCTGTAACAGCCTGGGGACCGGCCGGGAAACGATATTCTCATCAACCAGATATACCCGGGAGTCAGCAACTGCCTTTATAATGTGAAACCCGGGCTCGGTGACAATCTGTTCAATGGAGACCGGATTCATTATCCCCTTTTGTGCCAGAAACACATCAATTTCCTGTGCTTTTGCCAGAATTTTTTCTTTGCTGTAATTGGCGATATTGGTGTTTCTGGATGAGGGGGCATCTGCTGCCACATTGATGCCCCCTGCGGTTTCCAGAGCATAGATTGCCATGGATCCATGGGTAAAGGTTTTCATTCTGGCATGGATGGCTTCAAAATACACCTTTTTTCTGGTTGTCACCGGGGGAAGCAAAGAAGCAATCTGCCGGGTTTTTTTCTGAAAATCGATCACAAGCTCTTCGGCTGCAGCTTTTTTCCCGGTAAGCTGTCCCAGGGTCATCCAGTAGGCAAACATCTCGCTTACATCTGACGGCTGAAGGGAAACCACCGTGATGTTGAACCGTTCCAGCTGCCTGACAAAATCCGGATAGCCATTATCGATCATGGGCCGTATCAAAACCAGGTCAGGCCGGGCAGCCAGAAACTTTTCAGGATCATCATGAAAGGAAAACCTTTGTTTGCCGTCCACCTGGGTGGGAAATCGGTCGTTTACGGAAACACCGATTATTTCCGTTGTCAGGCCCAGATAAAAAAGGTTTTCCGTGTGTGCCCCGTACAGGGAGATGATGCGGGAAAAAGGCTGTTCCACATGGATTTTTCTGCCCTTTGCATCCATGATGGTATGGGTGCCGGCAAAGCAGACACCCGGTCTGGATGCAAAAACTGCCAACAGAATCAGCAGGGCAAACGCAAGTACATTCCTGCCTTTTTTTGACATGCCGCCCTGCCGGTTCATAATTCCTGAATCAGGAGTAACATGCAATTGCCCTGTCAGAATCAGTATCATATATTTACTCAGGCTTAAAATATGCCTGAATTGCCTGCACATATGCATTGTATTCCACCTTGGATCTCACATTGAATACGGTTTGAATGTTGTCCCGGGTAAGCACCACATCGGTTTTTCCCATGGCAGTGATCTGTCCGTTTTTTAAAAAAACCATTTCATGGGAAAAGCTGGCAGCCAGATTTATATCATGGAGAACGGCAATCACTGTTTTTTTATCATCATGCACCGCTTTTTTCACCAGGCCCAGTAAATGGAAGCTGTGGTGGATATCCATACTGGAGAATGCTTCATCCAGCAGCAGGACCGGCGTGTCCTGGCACAAGGCTCTGGCAAACGCACATCGCTGCTTTTCTCCGCCGGACAGTTCGGTTATATGCCGGTTCCCAAGATGGGTGATGCCGGTCACCTCCATGGCCTGTTGCACTGCACGCCGGTCAGCATGGGATGGCCGAGAGAACCGGTCTATATGGGGGTGCCGTCCCATCATGACCACCTCTTTTACCAGAAAGGGAAAATTGATTTCATAGCTCTGGGAAACCAGGGAGATGGTCTGGGCCACTTTACGTCTGGAAAGGGAAACAACCGGGGCATCTCCCAGAATGACCCGGCCTTTTTCAGGGGTCCGGAAACCGCACATCAGATCAAGCAGGGTTGTTTTTCCGCTGCCGTTGGGACCCAGGACCGCATAGAATCTGCCCGGAAAAAACCGGCAGGTCACATCGTGTAAAACCTGTGTGTCCCCATGAAAAAAGTGTATATGTTCCATGCATATTTCCATGATACCCCAATCACATCCGGCTTTTTTTGAAAATCCAGCAGAAAACCGGTCCGCCGATCAGGGCGGTCAACACCCCGATGGGAATCTCATGGGGCAGTACAGCTCTGGTAATGGTGTCAGCCCATAAAAGAAGCACAGCGCCGGTGAGCATGGAGATCGGCAGCAGTTTCCGGTTGTCAGGGCCTGTGAGAAACCGCATCATATGGGGGACCAGAAGCCCCACAAATCCGATGATACCGGATATGGACACACAGACCGCAGCCAGCAGGGAACCGGTAACCAGAAGGATCAGGGTGACCTTTTTCACATCCACGCCCAGACTCACGGCAGAGCGGTCTCCCATGGAAATAATGTTCAGATCCCTGGCATAAAACACAGCCACCAGAAATCCCAACAGCAAAACCCCTGCCACAAGCAGAAACTGGGGCCAGGTTTTGGAGGCAAAACTGCCCATGAGCCAGAAAATAATCACAGACACCTGTTCATCGGCGATGAATTTGAGAAAACTCAGTCCTGCCGACAGGATGGCGGCAACAATAATGCCTGACAGAATAAGGTTGCTGGATGACAACCCACCGCCCGGGCTGCCCGGGGAATAGGACAAAAACAAAACAAAAAACAAGGTGGCGCAGGCCCCGGCAAAGGCAAATCCCGGAATCGACACAAAGGCGGCCGAAAGATTCAATAAAATAGCGATACTGGCACCGAATGCGGCCCCTGCAGAAACCCCCAGGGTGTAGGGGTCGGCCAAAGGATTCAACAGTATGCCCTGGAAAAGCACCCCGGAAACAGCAAGGGCGGCTCCCACGGCAGCGCAGGTTAAAATTCTGGGCAAACGGATATCAACCAGAACCGTTTCATAGGTTGCCCTCATGGAAGATGGATCATGACCAGCCCCCATGACTTTTCCCAAAACGATTTTCGGAATGTCCTGGAGGGGAATTTTCATGTACCCCATGGAAAGAGACACCAGGATGGATCCCAAAAGGAGAAGGGAAAACAGAACCACCAGAAATTCTGTTTTCCCTCTGGGTATGGCAGCCGGTATACTCGAGAACATGGCGCATCCTGTTGCTGAGGCATTAAAAAACCCATACCAGAAATATCTGATATGGGAACCGTTTTTATCCGCATAAGGTTGATCTACCTAAGCCCTCGCAAGTATAACGATCAACTTTTCAGGCAGGTTTTCTGACTCCCGGATCTATTTACTGACCACCCTTCCCGTTTATCATCAGTGGTTGTGTGGCGTTCATCCCCGGTTACAGCGGCGGGTCCGTTCCTGATTTTCACAAGATTCCCTTTTACCTGCATACGCAGCACCTGAAACAATATATCACCTTACCTGCTTCCCATTCAGGTGTCAAGAACAAATTGGATAAAATATGTCAAAAGACCTGTATAATTGGGAACTTAAGCCTGAATACACAAGAAAAGTTCAAAGCACAAGACGTCATTAGGGGCGGCATTCGTGCCAATCGCCACAAAAGTGTCAGCACCAATCAAAATGTGGTCGAAATCTTTGACAACCGGCATCCACAACCATGAATGGTTGCCTTGACCT
>JAABRW010000194.1 GCA_011390695.1 Desulfotignum sp. | reverse complement strand
ACCGGGGCCAGAAGCACAACCCCTGCACCGATGGCCAGATTTCCCAGGGTCAGTCCTTTGGGAACAAGTTTCATGATATTACCTCCTGATAAAATTATAAAAACAGATTCAAGATGAATCTTTAGCCAGCCGGAGTTACATATCCTGCAGTATGGTGATGCCCATGATTTTTACGATATAACCTTCGGCAATGGCATTTGTCAAGAAACAATTAGGGTTTTATTAAATTTTTGTTATAAAAATCAAATTGTTAGGGAAGATTACGGACAGTGCGAAATTTTCAAATGAAAACTAACAGAAAACAAATATCGCCTTAACGAAATTCAAACAAACATATCGTATGAAATTGCAGGCTGTGAATTATGGCAGAAACCAGGAAAATGTTCACATGAACCCTGCCCAAATAAATTCTGTTATACAAAAAAATGTCATACCCCTGTCGGACCGTCAGGCCCGGATGGTGGAAATGATCCGCCAGGAAAATGTCATTTATGTGGAACCGCTTGCCCGGCATTTCCGGGTGTCCACCCAGACCATCCGCCGGGATTTACGGCTCCTGTGCAACCAGGGTTTTGCCTTGCGCATTCACGGGGGCGCAAAATGTCCTGAAACTGCGGGAAACATGGCCTGCAGGTGGCGGGGGATACCCAATGAAGCGGTAAAGCAGGCCATTGCCCGAAAAGTCGCCCAGCACATTCCAAACGGGGTTTCCGTGGCCCTGGGTGCGGGGACAACCCCGGAAATTGTGGCCCGGGCACTGCTGGGCCATGACCATCTGAAAATTTTCACCTGCAGCCTGAATATTGCCATGCTGGTCAGTGAAAACCCGGGATTTGAAGTGACCATCGCCGGCGGCCGTCTCAGAAATGCTGACAAAAATGTTCTGGGATCGGGCATGGAAACCCTTTTCAGGGCATATAAGGTGGATATCGGCATTTGTGGTGCGGCAGGGGTGGATGATGACGGCACACTTCTGGATTTTTCTGAAGAAGAGGTCCGGCTCCGGCAGATCATCAGGGAAAACAGCCGCAGTGTGTACTTGGTGCTGGATCAGACCAAATTCGGGCGTGCCGCCCATGTGCGGGGCGGGAGGTTGGTTGAAGCGGCAAAAATATTTTGTGACCGCATGCCGCCGCCACCCATCTGTGCCCTGATTGACCGGTCCAATGCCCTTCTCACCGTGTGCGCCGCTGAAGGGTAATTCACCATTAAATCATGCCAATATCATGTCAATATAATGTTTGGGGGATGGAATCCAAAGAGAGTAACCGGTTGTTTTGATTTTATAGAATGTGTTTTAATCCAAGGCTTACCAGTTTTTTGTATCCATGTTCCTGAAGTACAGCTTTGAGCAGCCCATCCAGTTTTTTTTCAACGGCAGGGGTAAGAATCTCCTGGATGTGAATGCCATTCTTCTCTGAGATATCAATTAAAGCGTTCTTTGCCTTTTGAACTATCAGGTCATCTGATTTTTCTTTGAGTTTTCCGGACATATGTTTATTCCTTTGTGTTTTTAATAAAACACTAGCAAATTGCACATGTTTTTACAATACAGTCCGGATAATTTGTCTCTGTTTTATGATTCACAGGTGCATAATTATTTATACAAAAATTTAAGGAGAGATCTATGAAACTGCGCAGACTGATGCAATGGGCCGGACTGGTAATGGCCGCCATGTTATTGATGACCAGCCAGGCATCCGCTGTGGTGGAAATCCAGTTCTGGCATGCCATGGGCGGTGTGCTGGGGGAGCAGACCGAAAAGATTGCCAATGATTTTAATGCCACCCAGTCGGAATTCAAGGTGGTGCCGGTGTACAAGGGCAACTATACAGAAACCATGACCGCTGCCATTGCAGCTTTCCGGGCCGGGCAGCAGCCCCATATCGTTCAGGTGTTCGAGGTGGGGACCGCCACCATGATGGCGGCAAAAGGCGCGGTGTATCCCATTGAGGATGTGATGAACGACCATGGGTTCTCCCTGGATAAAAATGCGTTTCTGCCCGCGGTGATCTCCTATTACCAGACCCCTGAGGGCAAGCTGCTGTCCATGCCCTTCAACTCCTCCACACCGGTGATGTGGTACAACAAGGATGCCTTTGCCAAGGCCGGTATCACCAAGGTGCCGGAAACCTGGGATGAAGTGGAGGAAGCGGCAAAAAAACTGACGGCAGCCGGTTATGACAGCGGCCTTTCCTTTGGGTGGCAATCCTGGGTGATGATCGAAAATTTCAGTGCCTGGCACAACCTTGCCATGGGGACCCGGGAAAACGGATTTGCCGGTCTGGACACCCGGTTTTCCTTCAACAACCCCGGGGTGAAAAATATGCTGGACCGCATTGCCGGATGGGGCCAGGACAAGCGCTTCCAGTACGGGGGACGTCGGGGGGACAGCCTGCCCCTTTTCATCAATGAAAAATGCGCCATGTGGCTGAATTCATCAGCCTATTACGGGGGCATTAAAAAACAGGCACAATTTGCATTCGGCCAGGCCATGCTGCCCTATGAACCGGAACTGATCGATTCTCCCCAGAACTCCATCATCGGCGGGGCCACCCTGTGGACCCTCAAAGGCCGTGACAAAGAAGACTACAAAGGGGTGGCCATGTTCATGAACTACCTGGCCTCTCCGGAGGTCCAGGCCTGGTGGCACCAGGAAACCGGGTATGTGCCCATCACCAAGGCGGCTTGGGAGCTGTCGAAAAAACAGGGATTTTACAATGAAAATCCCGGTACTGACACCGCCATACAGCAGTTGAACCTCAACACCCCCACGCCGAATTCCAGAGGGGTGCGGTTCGGCAACTTTGTCCAGATCCGGGACATCATCAATGATGAACTGGAAGCCGTATGGAACGGTAGCAAAACCGCTGCCGATGCCATGGATGATGCCGTGGAAAAGGGCAACAAACTGCTGGAAAAATTTGAGAAAGCCAACAAATAAAAGAGTTTATATTATTTCCGGTACAGGAAACAGCGGTTTCCTGTACCGGATACAACAGATTTTTATCAGGTTTTCATGATAAAGCGGGTCCATTTTTCTTCTTCTTTTCTTCCCTATCTGCTGGTGTTGCCCCAGGTGCTCATCACCCTGGTTTTCTTTATCTGGCCAGCATCCCAGGCGGTATTTCAGTCTTTTTTACAAGAAGATCCCTTTGGTCTGAAAACCGAGTTCGTGTTTCTGGAAAACTATTATGTATTGTTCCAGGATCCGGATTACCGGGCCAGTTTTTCCAAGACCATGGTGTTTGCTTTTTTCACCACCCTGTTGTCCATGGGATCAGCCCTGATTTTGGCGGCCCGGGTGGACCGGGTAATCAAATGCCGCACAGTATACCGCACCTTTCTGATCTGGCCCTATGCGGTGGCACCAGTGGTGGCCGGTGCTTTGTGGATGTTCATGTTCGATCCCACCCTGGGGATCGTGGCATATTTTTTACAGTTTGCCGGCGTTGACTGGAACCACCGCATGAACGGCAACCATGCCATGATGCTCATCATCTTGGCCGCCTCCTGGAAACAGATCTCCTATAATTTTCTGTTTTTCATTGCCGGCATGCAGGCCATTCCCCGGTCCCTGATAGAAGCGGCGGCCATGGACGGGGCCGGTCCGTTCCGTCGGTTCTGGACCATTGTGTTCCCTCTGTTGTCCCCCACCACCTTTTTTCTGCTGGTGGTGAACATGGTGTATGCGTTTTTCGACACCTTCGGCATTGTTCATGCCGTGACCAAGGGGGGGCCGGCCCAGGCCACCCAGATTTTGGTGTACAAGGTTTACAATGACGGTTTCATCGGTTTGGACCTGGGGGGATCGGCAGCCCAGTCCGTGATTCTCATGGCCATTGTCATCGGGTTCACCGTCATCCAGTTCAAGTATATTGAACGCCGCGTGGTTTACTGAGGAACCGGACATGGTTGAAAAAAGATCATTTTCATTTTACCTGAACCACCTGATCATCATCATCGGCATTCTGGTCATAGGCTTTCCTTTGTGGATTACCTTTGTGGCGGCCAGCCACGACATGGTCCGCATG
>JAABRW010000193.1 GCA_011390695.1 Desulfotignum sp. | reverse complement strand
CCTGACCTTCGGCCGGGTGGACCGGCTCAGCCTGGTGTTTGCCTATATCATGACCCTGATGTGCATCATCGGCACCCTGTACGGGCTGCATGTGGATAACCCCTTTGAGATGGCAGCGGCCTGGATCTACGTGGCGGGCTCCCTGGGGGTGATTTTTGCCGGGGACTTTCTGGTGTTGTTTCTTTTCTGGGAGGTGATGGCCTTTTCCTCGGTTTTTCTGGTGTGGTTCCGCAGACGTCCGGAATCTGTATGGGCCGGATTCCGATACCTGCTGGTCCATGCCGCCGGCGGGATGGTCCTGCTGGCAGGCATCGTGCTGCTGTATCATACCACAGGGGACCTGGGGTTCCATCAGCTGGATGTCAGCCGGCCCACACTTCCGGTGTATCTGATCCTGGCAGGGTTTATCCTGAACGCGGCTGTACCGCCCCTGCATGCCTGGCTGCCGGATGCCTATGGTGAAGCCACGGTGAGCGGGGCCGTGTTCATGTGCGCCTTTACCACCAAAACCGCTGTGTATGCCCTGGCCCGGGGGTTTGCCGGCATGGAGATCCTGATTCCCTTAGGGGTGGTCATGGCCCTGTACGGTGTGGTGTACGCAGTGCTGGAAAACGATGCCAGACGGCTTCTGGCCTACCATATCATCAGCCAGGTGGGGTATATGGTGGCCGGGGTGGGGATCGGCACAGAACTTGCCATCAACGGGGCCTGTGCCCATGCCTTTGCCCACATCCTGTACAAGGGACTTTTGTTCATGGGTGTCGGGTCGGTGCTGTATATGACCGGCAAAAGCCGCTTCACCGACCTGGGGGGCCTGTACAGCAAAATGCCCCGGGCCTTTGTATTCACCCTGATCGGCGGATTGTCGATATCCGCTTTTCCGCTGTTTTCCGGATTTGTGAGCAAATCCATGATCGTGGCCGCCGGTTTTAACGACCATCTTTACTGGGCCGCGTTTCTGCTGACCCTGGCCTCGGCCGGTACCTTTCTGCACACAGGACTCAAGGTACCGTATTTCATCTGGTTCGGGAAAAACAACTGTGACGATCAAACCTGGAAAAAGGCCGAAGATCCCCCGATACACATGCAGCTTGCCATGGGAATCGCCGCATTTTTATGTATCTTCATCGGGGTGTACACCCCGTATCTGTATGACATGCTGCCCTATGCCGCAGCCTATGAACCCTATACCGCATACCATGTGACAGAATCGATGCAGATTCTGCTGTTCACGGCCCTGGGATTTTTTATTTTTCTGAAGAAACTGACACCGGAACCGGTCATCAGCCTGGACATGGACTGGTTCTACCGGATGGGCGGACGGGTGTTCAAGCTGGGGGCCCAGAAAGGCATGGACTATCTGAGCGCCCGGGCACACCAGCATCTGGGGGAAGCGCTTCCCCGCCGCCTCAACACATTTTCTCAGTCCGGTCCGGCCCGGTTGAGCCTGTTGCTGGTCCGGCCGTTGTGGTATCTGACCGGGGTGCCGGTCAAGGGACCGGACGGGGTGGAAAAGCGGTTTACAGACACCTTCAACCGGTCTTTGTTCAGCATCGGCTCCATGGCTGTATTCACCATCATCATGCTGATGGTCCTGCTTTTTTTTATCACCTGAAACAGCTGGACTGCACGATTTTACCGCCAGGCACCTGTTGAAGAAAACAGATCAGTGGTCTACCATCTCATATCCTTCAGACCGGGATCCCTTTATTTTTCGCACGTGAAATGACAGAATTCGGCTCTGGTAATTTTCAACAAACAGCTTGAGTATCTTTTTGGCTTTGCGGAACTCCGGCCCCTGAAGGGCGGGAATGAGGGCGCTGACATTGGTCACCCGCCCCTCACATACCGTATGCGGCTCATCCCCGATCAAAACATCCCATTCACCGGCAAGATGGACCCCCATCTCTTCCAGGAGCGGATAAAATTCATGGGTGACAAACTGTTCATATTTTTTGTAATCACCGGGTTTCAGGGTGATTACATCCCACATCTGGTTGAATTTTATGGTGTCCTGGGCAATGCTCATGGAGTAGCTGCCCCGCTTTGGAATGGGTACCTGGACCTTTGTTTTGTAATGTTTTATAAAATTGAGCAGTTCCGATTTCAACTGCCGGTATTCATTGGTTTTAAAGGCGGCTTCCAGCTTATCCAGGTCGCTGCTGACCGTTTCCATGATCACTTCACTGTAGGATCCCACCAGCACGGACCAGCCCGCCACAGTATGCAGCCCCAGCCGGTTGACCCCGGGAATGAATTTTTTGATGATGAAGCTTGCGTATTCATCTTTTTTGGCGGGATTGATCGTCCAGTAGTGCATCAATTTTACGGCCATGGCTGTCCTCCTCTCCGGCATTCATGTAAATGGATGGTGCATTGCTGTCATCTGATCATCAGGCATTAATTATTTAGAGGTAAATTAGGCAGCCGGATTTGTCAACCAAAATATCAGTTCAGGGTATCCACACCTTTTTCCGCTAATTCCAGATACCCGGCCGTTATCTGCTATAATCATAGCATTGATAAAATATTTGTGATATGCAGTATTTGAATAAAATCGGCTCTTTTTGCAATGGGTATTTATATTTTTTATCAGATATTGTATATCCACAATTTAAAAACAAAACGCCACTTGCACCAAACAAAAAAGCTAAGGAGGGAGACAGAATGGAAGAGCGTTTGAGTGAGATACTTTCACCCTATGAAGGAAAACAGGATGCACTTATTCCGATACTGCAGAAAGTACAGGAAGAGCTGGGATACCTGCCGGCGGAGGCCATGCAGGAAATCGCCAGAACAACTGGATTGCCGCAAAGCCGGGTCTATGCAGTTGCCACGTTTTATGCGCAATTCTATTTCACCAGACGCGGCAGACACCAAACAAAGATCTGCGCCGGAACGGCCTGTCATGTCAAGGGTGCGGCCCGGATCATGGACACCTTTGAACGTGAACTCGGCATTGGTTGCGGAGAAACTTCCGAGGACTATGAACACAGCCTGGAAACCGTCGCCTGTGTCGGATCCTGCGCTTTGGCACCGGTGGTGGTAGTTGACGAAGAGGTTTATGGACAGGTGGATTCATCAAAGATGTCAAAAATATTCAATTACTTCAAAGAGAGCAGGAAGGAGGAGTGATTTGGTACAGATAACAGCACCATCTCAGATGGCAGAAATAAAGGAACAATGCCAGGCAGCCCTGGCCCGGCAGAAAGTCCGTTTTCTTGTCTGTGCAGGCACAGGTTGTGTGGCCGGCGGTTCTCTGGATGTTTTTGAAGAGTTCAAGCGGCTCATTGAGGAAAAAGGCATCTCCGTGGATGTGGAACTGCTATATGAAGGCCAGAAAAGTGATGCCGGGATCGGCATCGGCGGCTGCCATGGCTTTTGCCAGATGGGCCCCCTGGTCCGTGTGGAACCTAAAGAAACCTTTTATACAAAAGTCAAAGTCGCGGATGTCGAGGAGATCGTCACAGCCACCATTGACAAGGATACGGTGGTGGAACGTCTGCTGTATCAGAACCCTGACGGATCCCGGTCAGTGACCGAGCATGAGGTGCCTTTCTACAGCACCCAGCAGCGCATCGTGCTTGGCAAATGCGGGGTGATCAATCCCGAAGATATCCGTGAATATTTTGCGGCTGAAGGGTACCAGGCCCTGGCCCACGTACTTCAGGATCTGACCCGGGAACAGGTGATCGATATTGTCACCCGGTCCGGCCTGCGGGGACGGGGCGGGGCTGGTTTTCCCGCCGGCAGAAAATGGCAGTCCTGCCTCCAGGCCACCGGCAGCCCCAAATATATTGTGTGCAACGGAGATGAGGGAGACCCGGGCGCTTTCATGGACCGTTCAGTGCTGGAGGGAGACCCCCTGGCGGTGATAGAGGGCATGACCATCGCCGGCTACAGTGTAGGGGCCAGTTATGGCTATATCTATGTAAGGGCCGAATATCCCCTGGCAGTCAAGCGGCTGCACAAAGCCATTGACCAGGCCAGACAATCTCAGCTCCTGGGTGACAACATCATGGGAACCGGGTTTAATTTTGATTTGAAAATATTCCAGGGGGCCGGCGCATTT
>JAABRW010000192.1 GCA_011390695.1 Desulfotignum sp. | reverse complement strand
GGATACTGCAGACATGTCTGACAAAGACCTGATCATGTCCTGGCTGGCCTACAGAAAACTGGTGTTTTTCGACCAGACCGGAGAAAAAGGACAGTGGCAGCTGCCGGGCAGGATATTTTCCCTTCTGTACCGCTGGACGGCCTGGGTCCTGATCCTGCTCGGGGGAATGACCGGCATGGGAATGGCCTACGCATTTCTGGCATACCACGGGGTCCGGCCTGTGAATGTCACCCTGTTTTTTGCGGTATTTGTTCTTTTGCCGGCTGTATTGTTCCTTTTCACCCTGGCAGGCCTTGTTCTCCGCCGGTACCGCTTGTTCAGATCAGGCCCCGGGCTTTTTTTCACCCTGGTGTCTGGTTTTTTGTTCAGGATACTGCCCGGATTTGTGGCACGTACCCTGAAAAAGACCGGCAGAATACCGGCCGGTGCAGGTAAAGCCGGCCTGGATACAGCCCTTTATTTCATCCGCACCAGAAAACAGGAATACGGATTCCTTTTTTTCTGGCCCCTGGTAATTTTGCTGTCCCTGTCTGCCCTCTTTTTTTCCCTGGGCACTCTGGGGGCCACCTTGTTCCGGGTGGCTGTCAGTGATGTGGCTTTTGGCTGGCAATCCACTGTAATTACCACCCCGTCTTTTGTGCATGAACTTGTGTCCCTTGTGGCTTTTCCCTGGGCCGCATGGGTCCCGGACCACCTGGCCGGCCCCACTCTGGAGCAGATTGAAGGCTCCAGGATCCTGCTCAAACAGGGCATGGCTTCTCTGGCCACAGAAGACCTGGTTTCCTGGTGGCCGTTTTTGTGCTTTGGCATGGTTTTTTATGCTATTGTTCCCAGACTGTTTTTAATTCTGGCTGGGCGATATGCCCAGAAATCCCTGCTGGAACAGTTCGATTTTCACCAGCCCCGGTTCCGGCGCCTGGTTGTACGCATGAAATCACCGGTCATGGATATCGGGTGCAATGACATGCCGGTGACAGCATCTGCCCGGACAACCGCCATTCATGACCGGGAACCCCGGCACCAAAAAAATTATTCTTTGGGGAATTCAGGGGATACAACCGCACAGCCAGTGAACGCACAGACAGCAGACAGCACTTCCGGTGCCCATACCGGTACCGGTGTCAATGCTGCAGCGGCTGCAGCGGTGGCACCGACCCCGGCCGCAGTGCTTGTTCCGGCATCTGTCTGGGATGAAAATGGCCAGGCCCGGATCCGGCTGCTCATCCGCCAACAGTTTTTACTGGATGTGCAGGCGGTGATCCCCATTGATCTGGATACTGAAACAGATGCAGATTTACTGCAGCAAAAGATCCCGGCAGGGGCGGATCCTGTAATTTTCCTCCAGGAAGTGTGGCAGCCCCCCATACGGGGACTGCTGCATTATCTGGTCCAGCTCAAGCAGGGGGTGCTGGCGGACAAAAATCTCTGGGTGCTGCTGACCCAGGCACCGGAAGACAAGCACCTGGCCGTGTCTGCCGATGATGCGGATTTCAGGGTATGGCAGGCCAGCATAAGCCGGCTTGCCCGGCCTGATATTCTGGTGGAAAGGATACGGCCATGACATCAGACCGGATGGCTGCCCCGGAACCCGGAACCGTGCCGGAATTTGCCGTACTGGGGCATCCCAATGAAGGCAAATCCTCTGTGGTGTCCACCCTTACCGAGGATGACCAGATCCGGGTCAGCCCGGTTCCCGGAGAAACAACCGTGTGCCGGACCTATACCGTTACAATAGATGGCCGGGATATCATCCGGTTTGTGGATACCCCCGGATTCCAGGTGCCCCGGCAGACTCTGGCATGGTTCAGATCCTATCAGGGCGATACCGGCCGTATCCTGGACCGCTTTATTCAGGCCCATAGATCCGACCCGTTTTTTGCTGATGAATGTGAACTTTTCGCACCAGTGGCCAGGGGCGCGGGTATTATTTATGTGGTAAACGGGTCCAGGCCGGTGCGGGACGATGATCTGGCGGAAATGGAGATCCTGCGGCTCACGGGCAGGCCCCGCATGGCCGTAATAAACGCCAAGCATATGGAAAAAGACTATACCAGGGCCTGGCGCCAGGAATTCGGCAGGTATTTTAATGCGGTCCGGGTATTTAATTCCAACACCGCCGGTTTTTATGAACGGATCCGCATGCTGGAAAATCTGAAATCCATTGATCAGGAATGGGAACCCGCACTCATCCGGGTAATCCAGGCCTTTGAGCAGGAATGGGAAAAACGCAACCGCCTGGCCTGTGCCTATATCAGCCATGCCATAGAAAAAAGCCTTACCTTTTCCGTCTCCAAAGGACTGGATGACACCGTTGATCCGGTCATGGCAAAAGAAAATCTGTCCGCAACCTACAAAGAAAACCTGCGTGATATAGAAAAGGCCATGTTTCATCATATCCGGGCCTTGTTCAAACACAAGGAGTATGAGGTGTACCTGCCGGAATATTCCGTGCTCCAGCATGACCTGTTTGCCCGGCAGACCTGGGATTTGCTGGGACTCACCACAAAACAGCTGGCAGCTGCCGGGGCCCTGGTGGGGGGCACCATGGGGGTGATGATAGATACGGCGGCCCATGGCCTGGGTTTCGGCATGTTCACTGCCATCGGGGGCATCCTGGGGGCGGGTTCCGCTGTGATGGGCGGCAGGCGCATGGCAGAACACAGCCCCGCCGGCATCCGCCTTGGCGGAGACCGGCTCCAGGTGGGCCCCAATAAAAATCTGCAGTTTCTGTATATTCTGCTGGACCGTGCCCTGATTTACTACACCCACATCATTACCCGTGCCCACGGCCGGCGGGATATGAAAAATTTTCAGCCCGGCCAGGTGGACAAGGAAAAAAAGCTGGGGTTTTCCACCCGCATGACCCCTGGCCAGCGCCGGATATGCGCCCGGTATTTCAAGGCTGTCACCGGCCGCAAACTGGTCCGGGATAAAAAAGCAGCCCTGGCCTTTGCCGTGCTGGTGCAGACCCTGCTGGAAGAGATCGCAGACCAGGATAAATTCTAATACCACGAAGGTCACGAAGAACACGAAGTAAGGGCTTCTTCGTGTTCTTCGTGGTAAAATGATCTGACAGCCCTGATGGCCTGAAATGGATGGATTGAGGGTTAGAATGAATTCACCGGAGGCCAGGCTAAAAAAATTATGTACATATGCAGTGACCTGGCCTATATTTGGCTTTTGCCTGTGTTCAGAAGCTGTAAAACAGTTAAAACATGTTAATTGTTTAAACAAGGATATGCTGATCCATGTTATCTCATCTGTTCAGCCCCATTAAAATAAAAGACCTTACAGTGAAAAACCGGTTGATGATGTCTGCCATGAGCATCAATTTCGGGGTGGATGCCCACTGCCATGTGACGGACCAGCTCATTGCCTATTTTGTGGCGCGGGCCAGAGGCGGAGCCGGCATGATGCTGGTGGGGGGCGGCAGTGTCCACCCCGGGGGCCAGGAGCTGCCGGACCTTCCCCAGATGTATGATGATACCTGTATTCCCGCATTGCAGCGCATGGTGCAGCAGGTCAAACCTTACGGCGCGGCCTTCGGGGTCCAGCTCATGCACGGGGGCCGCCAGTCTTATCTGCCTGAAAAAGTGGCGCCCTCCGCTATCCCGGCCCCGGCAGTGGTCAAAGGAGCGGTCCGGGCCCTTGAGATAGATGAAATAAAGGATCTGGCCGGATGTTTTGGTGATGCAGCCCGGCGGTGCCGGGAGGCGGGATTTGATTTCATCGAGATCCATGGGGCCCATGGATATTTGATCAACCAGTTCATGTCCCCCAATGCCAACATAAGGACCGACCAGTACGGCGGCAGCTTTAAAAACCGCACCCGGTTTCTGTTTGAGATACTGGAAGATATCCAGGCAAAGGCGGGCAGCGATTTTCCAGTGGGTCTGCGCATCAACGGCAATGATTACATGAAAAACGGGTGGGAACTGGCAGATACCCTCAGACTGGCCCCGCTGCTGGCAGGGGCCGGGGTGGCATACCTGCATGTGTCTGCCGGGGTGTACGGCTCCACCGAGCTGACCATTCCATCCATGTATACCCCCCAGGGGTGCTTTGTGCACCTGGCGG